>JBCBKN010000059.1:0-15413 GCA_038521775.1 Pseudomonadota bacterium
GTCCAAAGCTCGGGAAACAACACAACGTCGAGCATGCGCCGCAGATAGCTCACGCCGCCGGTTCCGCCGGTGCCGCGCTTCAGCCCGATCACACGTTCAACCGTGGTGACATGGTTGAAGCGCCAGCGTCGAAAGTAATCCTCGAAATCGACAAGCTTCTCGGCGAGTTGATAAAGCGCCCAATAGCGCTCCGGATCGCGGTAAATCTCCGCCCAGGCCTCGATGACCGCATCATCAGCTTCATAGGGTTTGGCGACATCGCGCGCGATCACCGTTTCAGGCAGTGAAACGCCATGTTGTTTTACCAGGCGCAACGCTGTATCATAGATGCTGGGCCGCGCCAGCTCCGCCTCCAGCCGGGCCAGCAGGTCGGGTCGGTGCGCATGGGGACGAAGCATGGCGTGGTTGCGGTTGCCCGAGATGTATTCGATCTCGCGATACTGGTGCGACTGAAACCCGGAGGATTGGCCCAGCTTGTCGCGAAAATGGGTGTATTCGCTGGGCGTCATCGTCCGCAACACATCCCACGCGCCGTTGAGCTGTTCAAAGATGCGCGCAACCCGGGCGAGCATCTTGAAGGCCGGTTCGAGGCGGTTGGCCGTTAAAGCCTCCCGCGCGCCGTTCAGTTCATGGATTGCCAGCCGCATCCACAGCTCAGAGGTCTGGTGCTGGATGATGAACAGCATCTCGTCATGGCTGTCGGTGCGCAGGGCCTGCGCGCCGAGCAGATTGTCGAGCTGAAGATAGTCCGAATAGGACATCCGCCCGTCAAACGACATCTGCGCGCCTTCGCGGGACGGGTCATAGGGATCGCTCATGTCACGGCCGCTCTCTTGTGGAATGCGGCCTGGTCCCAGCTTCCGCTGCGCAGGATCTCGGCCAGGATTGCGACCGCGCCACGCACCTCTTCCTCGCCAATATAGAGCGGCGTGAAGCCGAAACGCAGGATGTCCGGCGCGCGGAAATCGCCGATCACGCCCTGCGCAATCAGCGCCTGCATGATCGCGTAGCCATGCGCGTGGCGCAAGGATACCTGACTGCCCCGGTATTTGGCATCACGCGGGGATGCAAGTGTAAGCTCAGGGCATTGCCTTGAAACTTCATCGATAAACAGCTCGCAAAGATCAATCGAGCGCCTCCGAACGTCGATGATTGACACCCCTTCCCATGCGTCCAGCGCCGCATCCAGCACCGCAAGGGCAAGAACCGGCGGCGTTCCGACGCGCATCCGGTCGACCCCCGCGGCCGGACGATAGGCCGGATCGAAGGCAAAGGGCGCCTCATGTCCAAGCCATCCCGACAATGCCGGCTGGACCTGGTCCGCAAGGTCCGGAGCGACATAGATGAAGGCTGGCGCCCCGGGCCCGCCATTGAGGTATTTATAGGTGCATCCCACCGCAAAATCCGCACCAGCCGCGCCGACATCGACGGGCAGTGCCCCGGCGGAATGGGCCAGGTCCCAGATCGTCACCACACCCGCCGCCCGCGCGCGCGCAGTCAGCCGCGCCATGTCGTGCAGGCGCCCGGTGCGGTAATCGACCTCGGTCAGCATCAAAACCGCAACGCTTTCGTCAATGGCGTCCTCCACATTCTCCGGATCCGGCGTGCGCAGCACATGCCCCCGCCCGAGCGTGCCCATAAGCCCCTGAGCCATATAGAGATCGGTGGGAAAATTGCCGCTGTCGGAGAGGATCACGCGGCGGTCGGGCCGCAGCGCCAAGGCACTTGCCAATGCCTGGTAGACTTTGATCGAGAGCGTGTCACCCATCGTCACCGTGCCGGGGGGGGCGCCGATGAGCCGCCCGACCCGGTCACCCACGCGCCGGGGAAGGTCGATCCAGCCGGCGGAGTTCCAGGCCCGGATCAACTCGGATCCCCATTCGGCGCGGAGCACATGAGCAGCCGCGGCCTCGGCGACACGGGGCAGCGGCCCGAGCGAGTTCCCATCCAGATAGATCACACCGTCGGGAATGTGGAACAGCCGGCGTGTCGCGGCGAAGTCAGTCATCCGCATCCTCCTTTTCGCGGCGACACGCTAGTGCCGAGGGATCGATCTGTCCACGCGCCCCAGTCATGCATCTTGCGCATAGCAATTGGCTAGACCTGGCACAGCCTCGGCGCGCGCTCTGCCCGTTTCTCGATGATATCATAGTCTTTTGGGTCAAACTCGCAAAACGCTGTCGGATCGAGGGCCGATCTGTCATGCGCCGAGAGCATAGCAATCGCATCGGCCACGGCGTGCCGCATCTGCGCCGCATCGACATCCAACCCGCACAGCAATGGCAGGCCCGGCGTGGGATCGGTGCAGGCCAACACCCTCAGCTGCGCCGATTGGGTCATGTGGCGCGTGGCCAGGCGCCAGGACACATAGTCGATGGCGGCAATATCCGCGTCGCCCTCGGCCACGGACAGGATCGAGGCCCGATGCGCGCCGGTGACAACGCAACGCGCAAAGAATGGCAGGGCCAATCCATCGGCGGCGGAGTGATGTGCAAGTGCTGCATAGCCCGATTGCGACCCGGCGCCATTGACCGCCGCGACGCTCCCTCTGAACTCGGAAAATGTTGCACGCGGGTCATCGCGGCGCACCACGATGGCCGAGCAGTACCAACCGGGTGCACAGCCGGGGATGTCGTAATCCGGCGCGCCCAGCAGCGTCATCCGCCCGCGCAACGAGCGGACATAAGGAAGGCCGCAGCTTTGCGTCAGCATCATATCTGCCGCGCTCCACAGCGCCTCGGCCGGGGCATCGCGGGTCAAGTCATGCGGCGGATGCATGCCCAGCGCGCGCAGCCGGTCGCGGATCAAACCCCAGAACCGGTCGGTCGACGGCCGGATTTCCGGCCAGTCATACATTGGCAGGGCTGCGCGCCAATCGGTTCGCTGCGTCATCTCCACCCCTGCAAAACGGCGCCCATGCGCCCTCAGTCGCATGTCACATGGCCCAGGCGCAATCGGGTCGCGCGCAAATCCCGCACGCGCAGACGTGCGTGTCAATAACGGCGCGTGTCAATAAATTGACTGAATGACAGATTGCGGTCGAAAACCAGTGACGAGAAATCCCTTTTCAAACATTTAGTTTGTGCGGTCGTGACAAGATCGGCTTAGGGTTTCGCGAAGAGAAGGCCGGTGGCGGCGAACCTCCGGCCGGCATAAGGAGGATGCCATGGTAGATGCCGCAAACGCGCCCGGCGCCACTGCACTGCGCGCGCCCGATCCTGCACTGGCCGCAGCCGCACATGCCGATGCGGCGACCTATGCGCGGATGTATGAGGCGTCGATCGCCGATCCCGACGCGTTCTGGGCCGACCAGGCCCGGCGGATCGACTGGATGACCGCGCCGACCAAGATCAAGACCACCTCCTTTGACACCCATAATGTCTCGATCAAATGGTTCGAGGATGGCACGCTCAATGTCTGCGCCAATTGCGTCGACCGCCATCTTGAAGAACGGGCGCATCAGACCGCGATCATCTGGGAAAGCGACGATCCTGGCGTGGCCCAGCACATCTCCTATGAAGAGCTGCACCACAATGTCTCGAAATTCGGGAATGTGCTGCATGCCATGGGTGTCAAGAAGGGCGATCGGGTGGTGATCTACCTGCCCATGATCCCGCAGGCGGCCTATGCGATGCTGGCCTGTGCACGGATCGGCGCGGTGCATTCGGTGGTCTTTGCGGGGTTCTCGCCGGATGCGCTGGCAAGCCGGGTCGAGGATTGCGGCGCCAAGCTGGTGATCACGGCCGATGAGGCGCCGCGCGGGGGCCGTGCCACGCCGCTCAAGGCCAATGCCGATATCGCGATGGACAAGCTTTCCGGGGTCAAGCTGCTGGTCGTGCGCCGCACCGGCGGCGAGGTTCCCTGGAATGCCGAGCGCGACCATTGGCTGCATGAGGAGATGGAGCGCGTCTCGGACCATTGCCAGCCGGTGGAGATGGCGGCCGAAGACCCGCTCTTTATCCTCTACACCTCCGGCAGCACCGGAAGGCCGAAAGGGGTGCTGCACACATCGGGCGGCTATATCACCTATGCCGCGATCACCCATCAATATGTCTTCGACTATAAGGAGGGCGAGGTCTATTGGTGCACGGCCGATGTCGGCTGGGTGACCGGGCACAGCTACATCCTGTACGGGCCCCTGGCCAATGGCGCCACGACACTGATGTTCGAGGGGGTGCCGACCTGGCCCGACGCCTCGCGCTTCTGGCAGATCTGCGAAAAGCACAAGGTCAACATCTTCTACACCGCACCCACCGCCATTCGGGCGCTGATGGGCAAGGGCGAGGGGTTCGTGAGCAAATGCGATCTGTCGGACCTGCGCATCCTCGGCACGGTGGGCGAGCCCATCAACCCCGAAGCGTGGGACTGGTATGATCGCGTGGTCGGCCAGCGCCGCTGCCCCATCGTCGACACCTGGTGGCAGACCGAGACCGGCGGCATCCTGATCACCCCCCTGCCCGGCGCGGTTCCGACCAAGCCCGGCTCGGCCACGAAGCCGTTTTTCGGCGTTCAGCCCGTGGTGCTCGACCCGCATAGCGGCGAGGAGATCACCAGCGTGGCGGCCGAGGGCGTGCTGGCCATCGCCGACAGCTGGCCCGGGCAGATGCGCACCGTCTGGGGCGATCATGACCGCTTTGTGGACACCTATTTCACCCAGTATCAGGGCTATTACTTCTCCGGCGATGGCTGCCGGCGCGACGCGGATGGGTATTACTGGATCACCGGGCGGGTCGACGATGTGCTGAATGTCTCGGGGCATCGGATGGGCACGGCCGAGATCGAAAGCGCCCTGGTCGCCCACAGCGCCGTGGCCGAGGCGGCGGTGGTGGGCTATCCGCATGACATCAAGGGCCAGGGGATCTATGCCTATGTCACCTTGATGGAGGGCCAGGCCTATACCGACGATCTCAAGAAAGAGCTCGTGAAATGGGTGCGCGGCGAGATCGGGCCGATTGCCTCGATCGATCTGTTGCAATGGGCGCCGGGGCTGCCCAAGACCCGCTCGGGCAAGATCATGCGGCGGATCCTGCGCAAGATCGCCGAGAATGACGCATCGAGCCTGGGCGACACCTCGACCCTGGCCGAGCCGGCGGTGGTCGACGATCTGGTCGAGAACCGGCTGAACCGTGGCTGAAGCGCGCGACGCGGCGCGCAATGCACGCGCCGACGCGCCCCCGCTCGATCTTGTGCTGCTGGGGCCGCCCGGGGCGGGCAAGGGCACCCAGGCGCGCAGGCTGACACAGGCCTTTGGCCTGGTTCAGCTTTCAACCGGCGAGTTGCTGCGTGCCGCAACGGCCGCAGGCTCTCCGGCAGGACAGGCGGCACAGGCGGTGATGACGGCCGGCGGTCTGGTGCCCGATGCGACCGTCATTGCGGTGGTTGAGGACCGGCTTGCCCTGCCCGACACCGCCGCGGGGGTGATTTTCGACGGGTTTCCGCGCACCATCGCCCAGGCCGAGGCGCTCGATGGCTTGCTGCGATCCGAGGGCCGCCAGCTCGGCCTCGCAATCTCGATGGAGGTCGATGACGCGCTGATGATCGAGCGCATCTCGGGCCGCTTTACCTGCGCGACCTGCGGCGAGGGGTATCATGATCGCTTCAAGCGCCCGCAGATTGCGGGGGTCTGCGATGTCTGTGAAAGCACCTCTTTCACCCGCCGCACCGATGACACGCCGGGCATCGTGCGCGACCGGCTGCAGGCCTACCATGCCGAGACCGCGCCGCTGCTTGCCCATTACGCAGCGACCGGCCGCCTGGCCCGCGTCGATGCGATGACCGGAATTGACGCGATTGCCGATGCCCTCGGCGCACTGCTGCGCGACCATACGGGCCTGGGCTGAGCGATGCCGGATCCCGCCTTCTCGGCCACACAGAACGCCAACCGCCCGCCCTTGGTGCTGATCGTCGAGGATGAGGTCAACATCGCGCTGGCATTGGAGCATCTGCTGGCCGGCCAGGGCTATGCGTCGCGCTCGGTGGCCGACGGCCAGGCTGCCCTGGAGGCGGTCGCCGAAGAGCCGCCCGATCTTGTGCTGCTCGACATCATGCTGCCGCGCCGCTCGGGCTATGAGGTCTGTGCCGCGATCCGGCGCGACCCGGCGCTGGCGCGGACAAAGATCCTGATGATGACCGCCTCGGGCCGGCGCGGCGATGCCGAGCATGGGCTGGAGCTGGGCGCGGACGGCTTCATTGCCAAACCGTTTGCAAGCGCGGATCTGCGCCATGAGGTTGCACGGCTTTTGGCCGGCTGAGGCGTCGGCCGCACGGCGCGCGCAACACCCCAGAGGCCCGAAAGGTCAGATCGGTGCGCCGGCCTCGCGCAGCCAGGCGGTCAGCGCCGGCCGCACGCTCATCGCCCCAGAGGTCCGGGCAATGTCGATCACCTCACGCACCGCGCCCAGATCGATCGCGCGCAACAGCCGTTTGACCGGGCCGATGGAGGCCGGGCGCATCGAGAGCGTGCGCATGCCGATGGCCGACAGGGCAAGCGCCTCGACCGGCCGGCCCGCATCCTCGCCACAAAATGACAGCGGGGTCCGGGCATCCGCACAGCGCCGCACCACATGCTCGATGAACCCCAGATAGCTCACATTGAGCGTGTCGTAGCGGCGGCGCACACGCTCATTCTCGCGATCGGCGGCAAAGAAGAACTGCTTGAGATCATTGCCCCCGATCGAGATGAAATCGGTGATCTCGAAAAACCGGTCCGGGGCGAAGGCCAGGCTGGGCGTCTCGAGCATCGCGCCGATCTCGACCCGGTCGGGCAGGCTGTGGCCCAGCGCGCGCTCGGCGGCAATCTCGCGCTCGACCAGCTCGCGCGCGCGCTCATATTCCTCAAGCTGGGCGACAAAGGGAAACATGATCGACATTGGCCGGCCCTGGGCGCCGCGCAACAGCGCCTGGATCTGCATCCGCATCATCCCCCGCCGCTCCAGCCCCAGCCGGATTGCCCGCCAGCCCATGGCCGGGTTCGGCTCCTCCTGCCGCTTCATGTTCGGCAGCACCTTGTCCGAGCCGATGTCGAGCGTGCGAAAAATGACCCGCTTGCCCGCCGCGGCATCCAGAACCCGAGCGTAAAACCGCGCCTGATCGGCCCGGCGCGGCACCCGGCTGCGCACCAGAAATTGCAGCTCGGTGCGATAGAGCCCCACGCCCTCGGCCCCGCAGGTGGGCAGGGAGGGCAGATCGGCCAACAGCCCCGCATTCATCAAAAGCGTCACCCGCACGCCATCGGTGGTCTGGGCCGGCAGATCGCGCAGCGCGGCATAGGCCTCCTGCGCCTGGGCCCGCATCGCGACCTTTTCGGCAAAGGCCTTGGCCACGCTTTCCTCGGGCCGCAGATGCACCACCGCAAGCTCACCATCGACAAGGATGCGGTCGCCGTTCTGCGCCTCGCGGGTGATGCGGGGCGTCTGGATGACCAGGGGGATGGCCAGCGCCCGGGCGACGACGGCGGCATGGCTGCCGACCGAGCCCTCCTCCATCACCAGCCCTTTCAGCCCCCGCCCATAATCCAAGAGCTCGGCCGGTCCGATGCTGCGCGCGACCAGAATGGCATCCTCAGGCAGCTCATTGCGCGCCCCATCAACCCCGGCGACATGGCGCAAGAGCCGGTTGGCCAGATCATCGAGATCATGCAGCCGCTCGCGGAAATAGGGGTCGGCGATGCGCTCCATCCGTGCCCGGGTCTCGGATTGTTCCTTCTCGACGGCCAGGATCGCCGACAGGCCGCGGTCGATGTTTTCCTCCATCCGCCGCAGCCAGCCCTTGTCATGGGCAAAAAGCCGGTAGGCCTCCAGCACCTCGCGATGCTCGCCCGAGCCCTTCATGACCTCGTTCTCAAGCATCCGGTCGATTTCCAGGCGCAGCGACTCGACCGCCTTCATCAGCCGGGCGCGCTCGGCCTCGGTGTCCTCGGCAACCGGGGTTTCGGCAACGATGTTGGGCTCGTGCAGAACCACCGTGCCGATGGCAACGCCCTCTTGGCCGGAGACGCCGCGCAGATGCACCGGGCGGCGGTGCATGGCCGCCATCTCCATGGCCCCGGTGCCGACGAAGGCGCCAAGCTCGGTCATCTCGGCCAGCACCATGGCCACGACCTCCAGGCCGTGCACCTCATCCTCCGAAAACCGCCGCGCCTCGCGGGTCTGGACGACGAGAACCCCCATCGCCTCGCCCAGGCGCTGGATGGGCACACCGAGGAAGCTGGAATAGATCTCCTCGCCCGTCTCCTCGAGATAGCGAAACCCCTTTTCGCGCGGGGCGTCGGCGGTGTTGACGGGCTTGACCTCATCGGCGATGCGCCCGACCAGACCCTGGCCCAGCCGCAGCCGGCTGACATGCACCGCGTCCGCGCGCAGCCCTTCGGTGGCGCACAGCTCCAGCGTTTTCTCGTCGCGCCGCAGATAGACCGAGCAGACCTCGGCGACCATCGAGGTGGCGATCATCCGCACGATCCGGTCCAGCCGCTCCTGCCCCGATCCCTGTTCGGCCATCACCGCCGACAGCCGTTTGAGCAGGACCCGGCTGTTGACCCCCTTGCTGGCAGGGTCGGGCCGCGAGCCCCAGCCGACCATCAGCCCGCGCCTTCCAAGGCAAACGCGTCATGAAGCGCCTGCACGGCAAGCTCCATGTATTTCCGCTCGATCAGCACCGAGATCTTGATCTCGGAGGTTGTGATCACCTTGATGTTCACGCCCTCGGCGGCCAGCGTTGAGAACATCTTCTGCGCAACGCCCGAATGCGAGCGCATGCCGATGCCGACGATGGAGACCTTGGCGACCTCGGTGTCCGCAACGATCTCTCGCCAGCCGATCTGCCCGGCCGACTGCGCCTCCTCCAACGCGCGGCGGGCACGGGCCACATCCTCAACCGCACAGGAAAAGGTCATGTCGGTCTGGCCGTCTTCGGAGATGTTCTGCACGATCATGTCGACATTGACGCCCGCCGCGGCCAGCGGGCCGAAGATGGCGGCCGCCACCCCGGGGCGGTCATCGACCCCGATCAGTGTGACCTTGGCCTCGTCGCGCTGGAACGCGACGCCGCTGACGACATTGCTCTCCATGACTTCCTCCTCGTCGCACACCAGCGTTCCGGGCCCGTCCTCGAAACTCGACAGCACGCGCAGTCGGACCTTGTAGCGCATCGCAAGTTCGACCGAGCGGGTTTGCAGGACTTTCGCCCCGAGGCTGGCGAGCTCCAGCATCTCTTCGAACGCGATGCGGTCGAGCTTGCGCGCTTTGCCCGTGATTCTCGGGTCTGTTGTATAGACGCCGTTGACGTCAGTATAAATGTCGCAGCGCTCCGCACCAAGGGCCGCGGCAAAGGCCACGGCGGTGGTGTCCGAGCCGCCCCGGCCCAGCGTTGCGATGCGGCCATCCGGCGCGATGCCCTGAAACCCCGAGATCACCGCATGCAGCCCCTCGCGGAACTTGCGCTCAAGCGCTTCGGTCTCGATCGCCTCGATCCGGGCCGCGCCATGGGCGCCGGTTGCCCGCAGCGGCACCTGCCAGCCCTGCCAGCTGCGCGCCGGCACGCCCAGCTCCTGCAGGCTCAGCGCCATAAGCCCGGAGGTGACCTGCTCGCCCGCGCTGACCACCGCGTCGTATTCGCGGGCGTCGTAAAAGCCGGGATGGTTTGCGCCCTCGGGCCTGGCGATCTCGCGCACCCAGTCCACCAGCTCATTGGTCCGCCCGGCCATGGCCGAGACGATCACGGCCACGTCATAGCCCGCCTCGACCTCAGCGCGCACCTTCTGCGCGGCGTTGCGGATGCGCGCGAGATCGGCAACGGAGGTGCCGCCGAACTTCATGACGAGCCGTGGCATCGGTCGGGACCTTGTTCAGACTTGCAGGTCCGCGCGTCATATCGGGCGGGCCAGTGGCCCGCAAGTCAACTCGACTTTCGGTTGCGCCAGGGAAGCGGGACAACCGGGATGTCGTCCTCGGCAAGCTGGCGCGCCTCGGCCAGGCTGGCCTCGCCATAAATCGGCCGCCCTGGCGCCTCGCCATCATGGATGCGCCGGGCCTCGGCGGCAAAATCCTGGCCGACATTTTCGGCCTGTGCTTCAATGCGTTGGCGAAGCTCGGCAAGCGCCTGTTCGGCAGGCGAGGCCGGCGCGCTCAGCGGCCGGGCGGGCATCTGCCCCGCCCCACCCGCTCCACCAGCATTGGGCGGCGGTGCAGGCATGGGGGGCATTATGCCGTTCCGGCCGGCCGGGTGAGCGGGCCCGGGCCTGGGTTCGCGGTCGCGGTCGGGGTCGGGGTCGGGTGCAGCGACGCCCGGGGTCATCAGCGCTTTTTCGACACTGCGCACCCCGCAGACCGAACAGGTCAGATGGCCGGCGGCGACCAGCGCGTCATAATCCGCACTGGATCGGAACCAGCTCTCGAACTCATGGCCGTTGCTGCATTTGAGCGCGTATTTGATCATCGGTCCTAGGGGACATTCCTTAGCGGCAGGATTATGACAGAAACGTAAACCTCTTTGCCGTTTCTTCCAGCCTCTGTGCCATGGTATATCCCCCCGGGCAAAGGGGGATTGGATCCCATGCCGTTACGTTTCTGGCATCATATTCTGTTGATCAGCGCGATGAGCGGCACCGCGGTGTTGCTTGCGCTTCTTGGCCTGTCTGCCCTCACGGTCTCGGCCGTGCTTGCGGTCATGGGGGTCGGACTTGCCGGCCTTCTGCTTGCGCTTGACCGGTCGTCCTCGGCGCAGGACGGCGAAATCGCCTATGCGCCGACCGGCCCGGTGGACCCTCTGCTCCCGGGCGCGCGCGACATGCTCTCACGCCTTGCCGTGCCGCTGTTCCTGCTAGAGACGAGCGGGCGCGTGAGCTATGCCAACACCGCGGCGCTGGAGATGTTTCCAAGGCTGACGGGCAACCGGCATTTTTCCAGCATCTTGCGCGCACCGGCCTTTCTGGACACGGTCGGTGCGATTCTCCGCGGCGAGACGCAGGCCGAATCCGACCTGCCGGTCACCGTGCCGGGCCGCGAGCTGTTCCTGCGCATGCATTTCAGCCGGCTGCCCGGACAGCATGGCAGCATCGATGACGGGCCGGTCCTGGTCGTCATCGAAGATCACACCCGCGACCGGCGCCTGGAACAGCTTCGGGCCGATTTCGTGGCCAATGCCAGCCATGAACTGCGCACGCCCCTGACCGCCATCATCGGCTATATCGACACGTTGCGCGACCGGGCGCGGGACGATCCCGAAGCCCGGGAGAAGTTTCTGGGCACAATGGCCACACAGGCCGCCCGGATGGAGCGGCTGGTCGACGATCTGATGTCGCTCAACCGCATCGAGATGAGCGAGCACACCCCCCCGCGCGACCGGTTCGAGCTGGGCGAGTTGGTGCGCGAGGCGGTGTCTGCGGTGTCGCCCATCGCCCGTCAGCGCGGCAGTGCGCTTGCGGTCGAGATGGAGGGGTTTGCCGCCGAGGTGACGGGCGATCGCGATCAGCTCATCCAGGTTTTCGTGAACCTCATCGACAATGCGTTGAAATACGGGGGCGAGGCAAAAACCGTGACGGTCGAGAACCGCGCGCCCTCGCAAAGCTATCCGGGCATGCAGGGCGTGGCGGTGCGCGACGAAGGGCCAGGCATCGCGCGTGAGCATATCCCCAGGCTGACCGAGCGGTTCTACCGGATCTCTGAAAAGACCAGCCGCAGCCAGGGCGGCACGGGTCTTGGCCTGGCGATCGTGAAACATGTGCTCAACCGCCATCGCGGCGAGCTGCAGGTGGAAAGCCAGCTTGGCAAGGGCAGCCGCTTTACAATCTGGCTGCCAGCGCGCGCTTTGGAGAAGGCGCATCCGCTTGCCACGCGGCCGGGAGAGATTGCGACCCATGCGATGCCGACGTCGGACGGCGCGGCGCCGCTGGACATGCCGCCCCCTGCCGCGGCGCCGCCCGATGCCGGGCCCAGGGAGACGGGGCTCGATGGACGCCTGACCGGAAGCTGACCGCAACAGCCCGGATGCGCCGCATCGGTCTGGCGCAGCCGCTTGTGGCCTGGCCGCTTGTGGGCAGTGCGCCCCATGCCCAGACCCCCGGGACAGAACCCGTCGCGGGGCCCTGTCAGCGACCCGCAGCCGAGGCCTGCGGTGCCGGCCCGCGCTCCCGCACTCCCGCGCTGGCCCGGACGGGGCGCGGTGGCTTCTTTGATGGCCCTCAATTCCTGACTGTCACAGAAACGTTGCATAACCGAAATAAAAGCGCCGCGCCTGACGGGCAGTTTCGCCCTGGGAGGCGCAGAGCATTCGTTTTGCCGACCAACACACACATCCGACGACGGAGAGAAGACGTGAAAACCACCCAGATCATTGCGCTCGCCACGGCTGGTATAGTCGCCGCCGGTGCCGCGTCCGCGCGCGACCAAGTCCAGATCGCCGGCTCCTCGACCGTGCTGCCCTATGCCAGCATCGTTGCCGAAGCCTTCGGCGAGAACTTCCCCTTCCCGACGCCGGTTGTCGAGTCGGGCGGCTCCTCGGCCGGCCTCAAGCGCTTCTGCGAAGGCGTGGGCGAGAACACCATCGACATCGCCAACGCGTCGCGCAAAATCCGCGACCGTGAAATCGCGGCCTGCGCCGAAGCCGGCGTGACCGAGATCATCGAAGTCCGCATCGGCTATGACGGCATCGTCTTTGCCTCGGACATCAACGGCCCGATCTACCAGTTCACCCCGGATCAGTGGTTCAACGCCCTGTCGCCGAAGGTGCTGGTCGATGGCGCCATCGTCGACAACCCCTACACCATGTGGAACGAAGTCGATGAATCCCTGCCGGCCAAGCCGATCCAGGCCTTCATCCCGGGCACCAAGCACGGCACCCGCGAAGTCTTCGAAGAAAAAGTTCTGGCGGTTGGCTGTGAGAACACCGGCGCCATGGAAGCCATGATGGCCGCCGGCATGTCCGAAGATGACGCCGAAGACGCCTGCATCGAGGTTCGCACCGACGGTCTGTCGGTCGACATCGACGGCGACTACACCGAGACCCTGGCCCGCATCGACGCCAACAAAGACGGCATCGGCGTGTTCGGCCTGGCTTTCTATGAGAACAACACCGACAAGCTGCGTGTTGCGACCATGTCGGACATCGTGCCGTCGACCGAAACCATCGCCACCGGCGAGTATCCGGTGTCGCGTCCGCTCTTCTTCTACATCAAGAAAGCGCATATCGGCGTGATCCCCGGCCTCAAAGAGTATGCCGAGTTCTTCATGTCCGACGACATTGCCGGCCCGTTCGGCCCGCTGGCCCAGTACGGCCTGGTGTCGGATCCTGAGCTTGCCGCCACCCAGGCGTCGGTCTCGGCCGAAGAGACCATGCAGTAATCGCTCAGCGACCCTTCGCTGAACTGCAAATGTCACAAGGCGGGCGGGTGCCGGTTGCACCTGCCCGCTCCTCACACCCCTGACTGAGCCCGGGTGATCCCATGCCCATACTCTGGATCTTTGCGATCCTCGCGGTCCTTGCCATCGTTGGCTATCTGGTCGGACGGCAGCGCGCGCTCTCCTCAGCCAATGGATCGGTGCGCGAGCTGCATTCGCTTCCCGTCTATTACGGCCTCAACGTTGCGCTCACCACGCTGGTGCCTGCATTCGGCATTCTCATCCTGTGGGTCCTGCTGCAGCCCCTGGTGATCGACAGCCAGGTGTCGAGCAGCATCGCGCCTGAGGCGATCCCAGAAGGCTCGAATCTCAGCCTGGTGATGGCCGATGTGCGCCGGGTGGCCAACGGTCTTGACATCGCCGTGCGCGAGGGCGCGCTCAGCGCCGATCAGGCCTCCAACATCCGCTCGGAATTCACCAATATCCGCGATCGTCTGGCAACGATCGGGGTGGCGCTGGGCTCGGACGTGAACGCGCCGGTCCTGCGTGCCGCGCAGCTTTACCGGTCGCTGTCGAGCTATGGCGGCATCGCCATGGCCGTCGTCGTGCTGGCCGCGGCCTTGGCGGGATTTGGCATCTCATACATGATGACCAAACGCGATTTCCGCGCCCGCAACATCGTCGAACGCGGCGTCATGGCGCTGCTGATCCTGGCCGCCTCGATCGCGATCCTGACCACGGCGGGCATCGTGCTCTCGATGCTGTTTGAGACGTTCAACTTCTTTGGCCAGTATGAGTGGACGCACTTCTTCTTCAGCCTGACCTGGTCGCCAAGTTTCCAGGGCGAGTCGGAGCTGGGGATCGTGCCGCTCCTGTGGGGCACGCTCTACATCTCCTTCATTGCGCTGCTGGTGGCCGTGCCCATCGGGCTTTACGCGGCGATCTATCTGTCCGAATACGCGCCGAAATCGGTGCGCGGCGTGGCAAAACCGGCGATCGAGATCCTGGCCGGCATCCCGACCATCGTCTACGGCCTCTTTGCGCTGATCACCATCGGCCCGCTTTTGCGCGACTATTTCTCCGGGCCGCTGGG
Source organism: Pseudomonadota bacterium (assembly GCA_038521775.1). Classification (GTDB taxonomy): domain Bacteria; phylum Pseudomonadota; class Alphaproteobacteria; order Rhodobacterales; family Rhodobacteraceae; genus J013. The sequence continues at coordinate 14,425 of JBCBKN010000059.1, forward strand.
GCTGGGCGACAGCTCCTCCTCGGTGATGACGGCGGGCATCGTGATGGGGATCATGCTCATCCCCTTCGTCAGCTCGCTTTCCGATGACATCATCAACGCCGTGCCGCAGGCGATGCGCGACGGCTCCTTCGGGCTGGGCGCGACGAAATCCGAAACCATCCGCCAGGTGGTGCTGCCGGCCGCCCTGCCCGGCATCGTGGGCGCGGTGCTGCTGGCCGCCTCGCGCGCCATCGGCGAGACGATGATCGTGGTTATGGGGGCGGGGGCTGCGGCCCGAATAGACGTGAACCCCTTCGAGGCGATGACGACGGTGACCGTGAAGATCGTGAGCCAGCTGACCGGGGACACCGATTTCAGCTCGCCCGAAACCCTGGTGGCCTTTGCACTGGGCCTCACGCTTTTTGTCATCACGCTCGGGCTCAATGTGCTGGCGCTCTACATCGTGCGCAAATACCGGGAGCAGTACGAATGACCTCTGTCACCGACGAGGGGATCGCCCCGCGCCGCAAATCCTCGCTCCTGGAGCTTGATGAGCGCACAAAGAAGCGCAACGCGGCGGAGAAGCGCTTCGAGATCTATGGCATGATCGCGGTGGGCGTCGGCGTGGTCGCGCTGATCGCGCTGCTCAGCTCGATCATCTATAACGGCTCGGGCTCGTTCCGGCAGACCTTCATCAACCTGAAGATGGAGCTTCCGGCCGACCGCCTTGACCGCGCGGGCAACCGCGATCCGGTGGAGATGGCCAAGACCACCACCTTCGGCTATGTCCCGGTGCTTGCGCAGGCTTTGGTCGATCAGATCAACGATCTGGGCATTGAGACCGAGGGCGTGAGCCCGCGCGACATCCAGGGGCTGATTTCGCAGGAAGCCCCGGCCCAGCTGCGCAACCGGGTGCTCGCAACCAACCCCGACGGCACCTTGGTCGAACCCGATCTGCTGGGCTCGACCATCGAGATCTCGGTTCTGGCGAATGGCCGCGTCGATGGCTA
>JBCBKN010000060.1:0-15387 GCA_038521775.1 Pseudomonadota bacterium
CCCTGGGCCGATGAGAAGGCAGGCTTCCAGGAGATCACCAAGATCTACTACACCGCCGGGTTCCATGAGCCGGGCGCGGCGCTGTCGCTGGCCACGAATCGCGAGGTGTTTGACAGCCTCTCGCCCGCCCATCAGGGTATTATCGAGCAGGTTGCGGCCGCCACCCACCAGTGGAACCTGGCGCAGTTCCTGTCCGAAAACGGTGCCGCGCTGCAGCGTCTGGTCTCGGGCGGCGTCCAGATCAAGGAATTCCCCGACAGCGTTTGGGATGCCTTCGGCGCGGCAAGCCAGGAACTCTATGCCGAGTATCTGGAAGACGACATTTTCAAGTCGACCTTTGAGAGCATGCAGACCTCGATGCGGGCCTCCTCCGGTTGGATCCAGCGCTCGTCGGCGGCCTATGTGGCGCAACGCGACCGGGTGCTTGGCTGACCCGACCGACCTGGGGGACGGGGCAGGGAGCCCGTCCCCCTGACATTCCACACATTTAGCAAAGGGTGGTGCGGGGCATGGTGGATGCTGTCCTGTGGGTGGCGACGCGACTGGTCGAGGCGGTCGGCAACATCATCGCCGCGCTCTCCGAACCGTCGGCCTGGCTGAGCTGGGTCGGACCCTTTCTGAGCGGCCTGCAGGAAAGCGGCGTCTCGCTGACCAACGAGCAGAAGGAGGCGCTGGGCCGCTTCATCTATTACGGCGGCTCGGTGGAGTTCTTCTTTGCAGTGCTGCTGATCTTTCTGGTCATCCTGGTCGTTGGACTGTTCGTGCGCCCGATGCTGTGGCGGGTTGCGATCGGGCTGGAATTCTTTGCCAATTGGACCGGGCGCATCTTTGCCTGGGCCGGGCTGATCATGGTTCTGCAACAGGTCATGATCATCTTCCTGCAGCGCATCTTCCGGATCTCGGAGATCACCGTCTCGCCCTTCGGCCTGCCCTTCACCCGCGATCTGAGCTGGTGGTCCGAGGAGCTCAAGCTCTACAACGCGGCCATCGTGGCGCTTTGCGCCGCCTACACCTTCGTGCAGGGCGGGCATGTGCGGGTCGACCTCTTTTATGCCGGGCTGCGCCACAGCGCCAAGCGGGTGATCGACATGCTCGGGGCGATGCTGTTCATCCTTCCCGCCATGTCGCTGACCTGGCTGTTTGGCTGGTACTTCATGTGGCGCCATCTGGTGACCCCGAAGATCAATGCCACCGACCAGCTCGACATCATCCTGCGCAAATCGCGGCTCCTGAAGGAGAATATCGAGGGGATCGGGTTCTCGCCCAACGGCTTTGACCAGTACTGGATATTCAAGGTGCTGCTCGTCGCCTTTGCCGGCATGATGTTCCTGCAGGCCTGGGCCTTTTTCTACCGGTCCCTGCTTGAGCTGATCGAAGGGCCGGACAGCGCCAATAAGGGCCTCGACAAAGACGTGCTTGAAGATGTGACGGCCGAAAAGACCGCATCGATTCACTAGGCGGCGACCAGCGAGCGCCAAACGGCCAAACGGGGAGGAAGTATCGGCATGTTCTTTGGGATGGATGGCGTTGAGCTCAGCCTGATCATCGTGGCCTGCTGTCTGTTCGGCGGAATCATGACCGGTTTTCCGGTGGCCTTTGCCATTGGCGGCTCGGCGGTGCTGTCCTTTGGGATCATCGCGCTGCTCGATGCGCAGGGTCTGCTGATCAAGGAGGTGATCGACACCGGCTCGGCCGAGTACGCCGCCTTGCTGGCCGAGGGGGTGGCGCGCGAGACGATCAGCCATTTCCGATACCCCGACCTGCCACAGCTCACCCAGCCCTTGTTCGACCGGGGCTGGGAGGAGGCGCTGAACCGCAACATCTCCTTCATCGTCAACCGGATGAACGAGCGGGTGCTCGCCGGCCCCTCGATCGAAACGCTGCTCGCCGTGCCGATGTTCGTTCTGATGGGCATCACGCTGGAACGCTCGCGCATTGCCAATGATCTGCTGACCACCATGGCGCGGGTCTTCGGCCCGCTTCCGGGCGGGCTTGCCGTGTCGATTGTGGTGGTCGGTGCGTTCCTGGCCGCCTCAACAGGGATCGTCGGGGCCACTGTTGTGACCATGGGTCTACTGGCCCTGCCCACGATGCTGCGCAACGACTACTCTCCCGGACTTGCGACCGGGGTGATTGCGGCCTCAGGCACGCTGGGGCAGATCATCCCGCCCTCGATTGTGATCGTGCTTTTGGGCACGCTGGCGGGCGATCTTTATGCCACGGCCCAGGAGCAGCGCGCCCAGACCGTCGGCTGCACGGATGCGCTGACCTATCTGGGCGAGCCGGCGGTGCTGTCGGTCGGCACGCTCTTTCAATCGGCGATCCTGCCGGGGATCTTTCTGGCGTTTCTCTATGCCGCCTATGCCTTCGGCTTTGCCCTCCTGCGGCCCGACCAGGCCCCGGCGATTGCCGAAAGCGGCTCTGGCGGCACTGCGTCCCGCGGCCCGCGGCATGGGCTGATCTGGTATCTGGCCGTGCCGGTCGTGGCCACCGCCGTTGTGGTCGGTCTGAACTCGGCCAATCTTGCCGGCACGCAGCAGATCGTGGTCTCGGGCATTGTCAACGACGTCGCACAGCCCGAGCTGCGCACCCGGGTCTCCGACAGCTGCCAGGCCGCAATGATCGACCTGCACGGGCAGGAGAAATGGGACCGCTCGCTGGCCCTGCAGGAAGAGCTCGACGCGGCCAATGCGGCCGATGATGCACCGCGGCTGAGCCTGACGCCCGAAGAGCTTGAGGCTGCGCGCAGCGCGGCGATTGCAAATGCCGCGCCCCTGTCCAGCGCGCTTCTGGTCGTTCTTCTCTTCCTGGGATTGGTGCTCACCACCTCGCGCGGGGTTGCGCCCGACGCGCCGGCCCTGCCGCTTTTGATCGGCGGCGTGGGCATTGCGGCCGCACTTGCGGTCGATGCGACGCTGGTCTCGCCGCTGACCAGCCCGGGCACGACCTTTATCCTTCAGGCCGTGCCCTTCGCGCTGATCCTTTACGGCGTGGGCAAGGCGGCCAGCCGATTGGGCCAGAACGAGCTGTTGCGGGTTGTCTTCCCGCCGCTCGTTCTCATCGTCGCGGTGCTTGGCTCGATCCTGGGCGGCATCACCAACCCCACACCGGCGGCGGCCTTGGGCGCGGGCGGTGCGCTGATGCTCGCCGCCTATCGCCGCTTGCAGGAGGAGGGACGCTCCGGCGGTCCAATTCTGATGGCAAGCTATGCGATTGTGATCATGCTGCTGATCGGGGTGAATTTCGATCTGCGCATCGGGCTTGAAAGCGTCACCCTGGAAAACCGGATCGCCTATCTTTTCACCTGGCTGTGCTATCTGCTGGCCATGGCGGGGATGCTCTTTGCCTGCTTCGTGCTCTTTGCCGGGCGGGTGCTGAGCCCGGTTGTGCGCGAAACCGCCAAGGTCACCGCCATGGTGTTTGCCATTCTGATCGGCAGCCAGATGCTCAACCTGGTGGTCATCTCATTTGGCGGCGAGCATTACATTCAGGAGTTTCTGCGCAGCTTTGACAGTGAGCTGGTGGTGTTCCTGATTGTGATGCTGGTGCTGTTCTTGCTGGGCTTTGTGCTCGATTTTCTCGAGATCATCTACATCGTGGTGCCGATTGTCGGCCCGGTGATCTATGGCGGCACGCTCGACCCGAAATGGGTGACGATCATGATCGCGGTGAACCTGCAGACGAGCTTTCTGACCCCACCCTTCGGCTTTGCGCTCTTTTACCTGCGCGGGGTCGCGCCGCCCCAGGTCACCACCATGCATATCTATCGCGGGGTGGCGCCGTTCGTGCTGATCCAGGTGATTGCGCTGGCGCTGCTGTGGCTTTTCCCGGGGATCATCACGATTGTGCCGGATCTGATCGGCCATTAAGCGCGGCCGATCCCTGCTGGCGTCCCTTGCTGGCGTTTTGTGCCGGGGCGGCCGCTGCAGGTCGCCCTGGGACCGACGGGTCAGACGCTCAGGCCAGACCCGGTGATTTCGGCCACCTGCTGCAGGATCGGCGTGTCGTCGCCGGCCTGCGCATCGGTCGACACGGTCTCCGGATCGTCGACCCGGCGCCAATTGCCGCCCTGGTAAATCTCGAAGGGACGGAACTTGGCTTTATAGGCCATCTTGGGGCTGCCGGGGACCCAATAGCCCAGATAGACATAGGGCAGGTTTGCCTCCTGGGCGATCCTGACATGATCGATGATCATATAGGTGCCCAGGCTTCGGCTGGCCAAGGCGGGGTCGAAGAAGGAATAGACCATGCTCAACCCGTCGGCGAGCACATCGGTCAGGCAAACGGCCGCCAGCCCCCCGCCATCGCCATCGGGCAGGCGATACTCGATGACCCGGCTGCGCACCGGCGTCTCCTCGATCATCGCGGCGTATTCGATCTCATCCATCTCGGCCATACCCCCATCGGCATGGCGCGCGTCGAGATAGATGCGGAAGAGATCATATTGCTCTTCGGTGGCCCAGGCCGCACGCACGCTGCGCTGCAACCAGGCATTGCGCCGGCGCGTCCGCTCCTGACTGCGCGACAGGGTCAGACAGTCAACCGGCAGGCGCGAGGACAGACAGGCCGTGCAGCCGGAGCAAGAGGGGCGGTAGAGCACATTCTGGCTGCGCCGAAAGCCCTTGCGCGACAATGTGTCATTGAGCCGTGCTGCGTTCTCGCCATGCAGGGCGGTGAACAATTTGCGTTCCTGCCGGCCAGGAAGATAGGGGCACGGCTGCGGGGCGGTCACGAAAAACTGTGGCGTCAGTGTGCCTGTGTGGCGCATGCGGCAATGACCTTCCCGGCGATCCTCCGGCAGACCCTACCAGAGACGATCTTTCGCCCACAAGCCGTTTCGCACCTGCGGGAGAGAGCCGGCAGCACACAACGTTCGGTTGTTCTGGCGGGCAAGGGGCCGGGCCGGTCCGCGCATCGGCAAAACAAACGGGCCCGCCCCCCAAAGGGCGGACCCGGGTCGTGCGCTCGATTGGCCTTGGTCAGGCCGGGGCGTCGCCGGTGCCGACATCGCGGCGTTCATGCATGAACTGTTCGAACTCGGCCTTGTCCTTGGCCTTGCGCAGCCGGTCCATGAAGGAATGGAACGCCGTCTGCTCTTCTTCCAGCCGGCGCAACGTTTCCTCGCGATACTCGTCAAAGGCGGCGTTGCCGGTGGGAGAATGGGCGGTGCGGCGGTGCGCCGAGCGGCGCGACTTGCAGGACATGCGGTTGCTCCAGATCATGTAGAAGAGGATGGCAAGGCCGATGGGCCAGGCAAAGATAAAGCCCAGCACCATCGCCGCGATCCAGGCGCCTTTGCCTCGGGCATCAAGCCAAGCCTCGGCGGATCGCAGCCAGGACGAGATTGTGTCGATCATCGGGGTCCTCTCGGTTTCGTTATGTGAATGTAATTCACATTTACATAGATGGGCGAAACGCGCCGGAAGGCAAGGGGTGCGGTTTGACTTTTCGTACCGGCCGCGGCCTGTCGTCTTGCTGATATGAAAACCGTGGCCGCGCCCAGACAGCCCAATGTTGCGGCGGTCTGTGACCCAGATCACAATCTGAGGAATTCGGGGCCTGGCGGTGCCAAGCCACGCGGGCCTCTGCTGCCCTAGCTGTCAGGTGGCAGCAGCCCCAGCCCGCGCAGATAGATCGCCGTGCCGGATTCGAGCAGGTCTTCGGCAGAAAACGGCGCCCGCCCCCCCGGCGCGCCACGGGCGAAAAGGGCAACGACCCCGTGGCTCATCGCCCAGATGTGATGGCTGACCATCGTCGCGGGGGGACGCTGTTCAGGCGGCAGATGCGCCGAGAGCCGCTCGGCAGCACGGGTCAGCACCGCCATCGCGCGGCTGGCCGCATCATTGAGCTGCGCATTGCCGGCCACCGAGATCCCGCTTTCGAACATGGCGGTGTAATGCCCGGGATTGCTGCGCGCAAAATCGAGATAGGCGCGGCCCACGGCCTCGAAGGCCCGGATCGGCGATGCTTCCATACGCGCCCAGGCCGCCTCAAGCCGTTCGGCAAAAAGATGGAAGCCCTGGCGGGCAACCTCCTCCAAAAGATCCTCGCGGCCCTTGAAATGGCGATAGGGGGCGGCCGGGCTGACGCCCGCGGCCTTGGCGGCTTCCGACAAGGTGAAGCCCTGCGGCCCCTTTTCCTCGATCAGAGGAAGCGTGGCATCGACCATCGCCTCGCGCAGATTGCCATGATGGTAACCGCGCCGTTCGGATCTGTCGCGTGAGGACATGGCCGGGATGTAACCCTTCATCGCAGGTCTGGAAAGGCTCAGCGCGGCCGCGTCTCAGGCGCTGTCGGCCGACATGATCGCGGGGCCGTCGCAGATCCGCCGGTCAATCTCGCCCAGCGCGTCATGGTCCTTTCCCTCATAGGGCAGGGCGCTCAGAACGCTTTGGATGGCGGCCAGCCGTGCCCGGCGCTTGTCATCCGAGCGGATGACGGTCCAGGGGGCCAGCGGCAGATGCGTGCGCTCCATCATTTCGGCGATCGCGTCGGTATAGGCGTCCCAGCGCGCCAGCCCCTCAATGTCGATCCGCGACAGCTTCCAGTGCTTCAGCGGGTCGTTCTCACGGTCAAGAAAGCGGCGCAGCTGCTCGGCCCGGCCGACCGTGAGCCAGATTTTGAAGAGATGGATGCCGTCGGATGCCAGCATCTGCTCGAACTGCGGCACCTGTGCAAAGAACAGCGCCCGTTCGGCCGGTGTGCAGAAGTCAAACACATGCTCGACCACCGCGCGATTGTACCAGGAGCGGTCGAAGAACACGATCTCGCCGGCGCTGGGCAGATGCGCGACATAGCGCTGGAAGTACCATTGCCCCCGCTCGGTGTCCGAGGGTTTGGGCAGCGCCACGACACGCGCCGCACGCGGGTTGAGGTATTGGGCGAAGCGCTTGATGGTGCCGCCCTTCCCAGCGGCATCGCGACCCTCAAAGACCACGACGACCCGCGCCCCGGTCTCGCGCGCCCAGACCTGCATCCGCGCAAGCTCGATCTGCAAGCTGTGCAGGCTTGCCTCATAGATCTTGGTCTTGAGCCGGTGCTCATAGGGATAGCCCGGCGAGATCAACTCGTCCTTGTCCTGAACGTCGCTGAGCGCTTTGCGGATGGTCTTGGGGGCCGCCTCGGCCAGAAAGGCCGACACCGCACCGCCAAAGGGCGTGTCAAACTCGGTCATGCCCCAGCTTGGCGCGTCGGCCGCGCCGCGGCAAGCCGCTAATGCCCGATCTGGGCGTGGTCGAAGGGGCAGGTCTGGTAGATCTCGTTGATCCAGTTGCCATAGAAAAGATGCGCGTGGCTGCGCCAGCGGTTCTGCGGCTCGGCGGCGGGATCGTCACCAGGATAGTAGTTTGCCGGCACCGCGATGGGCCGCCCATTGGCAATGTCGCGATCATATTCCTGCTTGAGCGTCTCGCGGTCATATTCCAGATGGTTGAACATATAGAGCGCGCGATGCGCAGGGTCGGCGACAAGACAGGCGCCGGCCGCGTCGGAGGCTGCCAGCACCTGCAGCCCGGGCGGCAGATCGGCGGCCCGCGTTTCGGTCCAGCGGCTGACGGGCACCAGGAACTCATCGGAAAAGCCGCGCAGATAGGGCGATGCCGGCGCGTGGACCCGGTGCGAAAAGCAGCCGAACGCCTTTTGCGGCAACTCATGTTTGGGCACGCCGTGGAAATGATGCAGCATCGCCTGGGCGCCCCAGCATACGCCAAGCGTGCGATGCACATGGGTCTGCGTCCAGTCGAAGATCTGCGCGATCTCATCCCAATAGGTGACCTTGTCGAATTCCAGCAGCTCGATCGGCGCACCGGTGATGATCAACCCGTCGAAACTTTGCTCGCGCGCCTCGGCAAAGGGCTTGTAGAACGCCTCCATATGCGCGGGCGCGGTGTTTTTGGACTGATGCTCGGTCATGCGGATGAGCGTGAGCTCGATCTGCAGGGGCGTGGCGCCGATCAGCCGGGCAAACTGGGTCTCGGTCTCGACCTTCTTGGGCATGAGGTTGAGAAGCCCGATCTGGATCGGCCGAATGTCCTGGCGTAGCGCGGTCGCCTCGGACATCACCATCACGCCCTCGCGGTCGAGCACCTCATAGGCGGGCAGCGTTTCGGGGATCTTGATGGGCATGCTCAGGGGCCAGTGCTTGCAGGGTCACGGGCATCGGGATTTAGGGCGTTGCGCGGCGACACTCAAGACCGCGGCGGGAGAACAGGGTTAACGGGTCACATTGCCGTGCGGGTCCGGGAAGCCCGGCCTGCGCTCGACACGCCTCCTTAGTCCAGCAACTCAGTCCAGCAATTCGCGGATCTCGCGGTCCTGGGCCTCCAAAAGCTCCTGCGGATCCGGCAGCGGCGGCGCATTGGTGCCCTGAACCCGCCAGGCGATGAGATAGTCGATATAGGTCTTCACGGTCACCCACACGAAAGGCTGACAGCGGTGCAGGATCTTGTCGCGCTCGGCGGGGTTGAGAAGAAGGGCGCGCTCGTCGCGCAGCACCTCGGAAAACCCGATCAGGAACTGCTCGACAAAGCGGATGATCTGGCCGCCTTCCTGCATCGAGCCGGGGGTTTTGTTGAGCACTCCTTCCTGCATCACGAACTCGATCTGCTCGCGCAGAATGCGCACCGTGCTGTCGGGGATCGTGCTGTCGCCGCGTGTGTCAGCATTCAGGTGGTAAAAGACCGCCGCCCGGCAGAGATGCAGCTCATGGAGGCCTTCGGGCGTGCTGTAATCCTCGATGTTCTGGGCCGAGGCGGGCGCGCCCGGCAGACAAAGCGCCAGGAACAGCAGGGCAAGGCGCGGCCCCAGTGTCACAGCACCGTCCCGGTCAGGCCGGGCGCGGGCGGCTCCACGCTCCGGCGTGCCAGCGCCTCCTCGATCAGTTGGAGAAAATCTGCCTCCGTGTCGACCCGCGCGATCTCATCGGCGGAGACCGAGACGCCCCAGCCATCGGCAATGGCGCGGTAGATCGGCCGGCGATGGGCGAGCAGCTCGCCAAACCCCCAGCGGATGAAGGCATCGGGGTCGACCGCGTCCTCGGCAAGACCGGTTTCGCCAAGATAGCGCTGCCAGCGGCTGCGCAGAAAATCCTCGCGGTAATACATCGGTTTGGGCGAGCGGTCGAAGCGGGCGCGCAGCGCATCCTCATGCGCCTCGGTTCCCTCGATAAGCACCAGCAGCATCGAGCGTGCCATGGCCGCGAGCACGGGGTCATTGGGGTCGGAAGGATCGACGATTTCGCAGATCGAGCCGGAGGTGTCGCAGATAAAATGCGCATAGTCATAAAGCTCGTTTGCCCGGTCGATGAACTGGCGCGTGTCCTGCATCGCGGCAATTTCGGCGGCCCGGTGCAGGCGCTGGCGGCGGATATACTCCTCAAACGGGATCCCGCCCCGGGCCGGGTCGCCGGGTTTTCCCAGCCAGTGGGAAAGCGGCGCGAGGTTGTGAAAGGAGAGGTTTGAGCCGATATATATCGAATCTGTGCGCAGCATCTCGCGCAGCACGGGCACATTCATCGCCTCGCGCTTGAAATCATCGGTGATGGCCTCGCCCAGATACCGCGTGCCGATGCGGTAATCGACCGAATAGTGGAACCAGTCGCCGGTCTCGCGCAACAGCGAGGCGATCCGCGTCTTGCCGACCCCCGACATGCCGATCAGCGCAACGGCATGCCGGCCGCTGCGCCAGGCTTCGGGGGTCAGGTTGATCATGGGCGCGCCTCCTGGCGTGAGCCTAGCGCCCCGGAAATCCCGCCGGCAAGCCTTAACCCGCCCGCGGGTCGCGCCGGTGCGCTCCGCGCCCGCCGGCGACGGGGGTCAGCCCTTGGCGGCCTCGACCGATTTCATCAGGATCGCCTCGGCCTCGGCCTTGTCGCCCCAGCCGATCACCTTGACCCATTTGCCGGCCTCAAGATCCTTGTAATGCTCAAAGAAATGCTTGATCCGGTCGCGGGCCTTGGGGGCGATGTCGTCCAGATCCTGGATATTGGCCTGGAACGGATCGACCTTTTCGACCGGCACGGCGATAAGCTTGTCGTCCATGCCGCCATCGTCTTCCATCTTCAGCACCCCGACCGGGCGGCAGCGGATGACCGTGCCCGGGGCGAGCGCGAAGTCGCACATCACCAGCACGTCGGTCGGGTCGCCATCATCATGCAGGGTGTTGGGCACAAAGCCGTAATTGCACGGATAGAACATCGGGGTGTTGACGATCCGGTCCACAAACACCGCGCCGCTGTCCTTGTCGATCTCGTATTTGACCGGTGCGCCGCCGCCCGCGCCGCCGGTGATTTCGATGACGACATTGATGTCGCTGGGGGGGGCCTTGCCTGCGGGGATCTTGGTGATGTCCATGGCGCTGTCCTCGGCTTTTGGTGTTTCGCCCGGCGCATAGCATGGCATTGTGCAGTGCGAAAGCCCCAGCCATGGGCCGGGCGGGCCGGTCAGATCGTCGCGCGTGGCCGCCCGCGCGCCTGGTCGCGCTCGCTGCGCAGATTGAGCAGATTGCCCGCCACGATCAGCACGGCGCCGAGTGCGACGGCAAGCTCCAGCGGTTCGGCATAAAGCAGATAGCCCAGCAGCGCGATCAGCGGCAAGCGCCCGAACTCCATCGGCGCGACAATGGTGGCAGGCGCGTGCGAGAGCGCCGAGGTCAGCGCGTAATGCGCCGTCAGCCCGCAAACCCCGGCCACGGCGACCCAGATCATCAGGCCTGCATCCGGCCAGGGGATGCCGCCGGGCAGGGCGAAGATAAGGCCCATCACCGCCTGGCTCGCGGTCATCCAGAACATCACGCAAATCACCGTGTCATGGCCCATGATCCGCCGGGTGAAGATGGTGTTGAGCGCAAAGAAGAATGCAGCCGCCAGCCCCGCGGCGTGGCCCCATTCAAGCGGTGCGATGCCGGGGCGGGCCACGATCAGCACGCCGGCAAAGCCCAGCGCCGCGGCGATGGCGCGCATCAGGGTCATCCGCTCGCCCAAGAGCAGCGGGGCCAGCAGGGCGACCCAAAGCGGGTTGGTGAATTCCAGTGCCACAAGCTGGCTGAGCGGGATCACCGCCACCCCGTAGAACCAGGCGTTCTGGCCGGCAAAATGCACCGCGTTGCGCCAAACATGCTGACGCGGCTGCTTGGTGGCGAGCTGCCCCCAGCCGCGCGGCGAGGCCGCAACCAGCCCCAGCACCAGCGCAAACCCGATCACCGAGCGGTAGAACATCAGCTCGAACGTGTTGAGGTCGGGCGCCACCTCGCGCCCGGCCACCGCCATTGCCGAAAAGGAGACGATCGCGCCCAGCATCCAGAGCCCGGCGCGAAGGAGATTGCTTGTCATGGGTGGCAGCTAGGCCGGCGCCCTGCCCAAGCGCAAGCGGAAAGGGCCGGGGCCAGGGATGGGCCCGGCCCCGTGACGCTCGGTCTCGCTCAGCGATGCTCGATCAGCCATCGCAGGCCGAAGAGGGGCAGGACGAGCAGCAGCAGGACAAACACGGCCGTGACCACCAGCGCCTCGCCCTCCACGCCCCGCGCAATGCTGGCAGAGATGTCGACGAAATCGGTGACATAGCGCGCGGCTATCGCCACCAGCAGCGCGATGTGCGAGCGCAGGACAAAGGCCGCGAGGGCGACGCCGAAGGCCATGGCGAAATTGCGCACCACATAGAGCTGACCCAGCGCGCCGAGGCTTTCCGCGCCCCAGATCCCGGGATCGGCGATCGAGGCAATGCCGAAAAAGGTCGGCACAGCGATTTCGATGGCCACGATGCCCCACATCCAGCGGGGCAGCGATTGGGTGGATTGAACAGCGTCCATAACAGGTCCTTTCAGGTTGCGGGGCCCTTTGGCCCGAAGATGACGGAGAGAAAACAGTCGCAAAGCGCGTCGAGCTCGGCCTGCGTGGCGCCCATGCGTGCGCGCGCGGCAAGGCTTTGGGTGAGCGAGATGACCAGCTCGGCCAGCGCATGCTCCTCAACCGGTGCGCCGCCGATCTCGACAAACCGTTTGGTCAGGAACGCCTCGCCGCGCGCGACAAGCTCGGCCATATTGCGGCGCAGCTCTTCATCGCGGCCGGCAAGTTCGGTGGCCACCGACCCGATCAGACAGCCCGGCGGGGCGCCGGTGGAGGCAATCGCGCTGTTGATCGAGTAAAGATACCCCTCGATCGCGCTGCGCAGCTCGGTCCGCTCCAAAAGCGGCACGACATGCGGCCCGGTCACGGTTGTGCTGTAATGGTCGATGGCGGCCAGAAACAGGCGGCGCTTGTTGCCGTATCGAGCATAGAGGCTGGGCTTGTTGATGCCCATGGCGCTGGTCAGATCGGCCATCGACGCGCCCTCATACCCTTTCAGCCAGAACACCCGCATTGCCGCGTCAATGGCCCGGTCGGGATCAAACTGAAGCGGCCGTCCAGGGCCGCGCGGTGGTTCGGGATCACGTTTCATACCGTTTGGTACAAAAGAGAGCGGCGACGTGCAAGTGGAAAATGTACCGATAGGTACAGTTTAGTCCGAGCGCCGGATGCGCGCCCCGGCTGAACGGGGTGCGATCTGGCTGAATGGTTTCATCGAAGCCAAGGCAGGCCCGCCTGTTCGGCGCTTCCGGCCATAGGCGGGGCAGATCACACGATCAGGCCGCCGCGGTCTTCCGCGCTCCAGCCGATCCATCCCAGCACGATCCAGCCGATGGCCTTGGCAAGATTATAGGGCCAGGCGAGTGTCTCGCGCAGGATCAGGGCGACGCGGGTCGAGCCGCGGTCGCGGGTCAGCCCCTGCGAGGCCACCAGCGCCGCATCGGGCCGGCCCAAGAGCTCGGCCAGCGCCCCGGCCCGGGTCAGATGAAAGCCGTCGGTCACGATGGCAAGCCGCGCAAAACCCTGACGCTCGGCAATGGCAAAGGCAAAGCGAAGGTTCTGCAGGGTGGTGAGGGCCCGCGGTTCCACATAAAGCCGCGACGGATCGGCACCGAGCGAGAGGGCAAAGCTGTGCATGAGCTCGGCCTCCGACAGATCGGGCTCATCGCGGACATTGCCGGTGAAGATCACGGCGCGTGCCTGGCCTTGCCCCAAAAGCGTCAGGGAGGTGCGCACGCGCTCGCGCCCCAGATGGTTGAGCTGACGATCCGGGTCCATGCCGCCGCCCAGCACGATCACCGCATCGACCGGCAGGCCGGGCGCCATGTCGGGCGCATAAAGCGTCAGCGCCCGCTGCTCGGCCCAGATCACACCGACCAGCACCATGAAAAATGCGGCCGCCCCGGTCCAGACCAGGCGGCGCAGGCGCCTCATTGAGCTTTGGGCGCTGGGCTCAACCCGGTCACGACATAGTCGCGTTCGACGCCCAGCGTGTGCTGCGCCCAGTCCGACGCAGCACCGCGGGCCTGATGCGCCACAAAGGCTGCCTCATCGACAAAGGCTTCCTCAACCCGCCAGACCAGCGGATCGGCGGTCGGCGTCACATCAAAGCGCAGGCAGCCCGGTTCGGCCCGGCTCAGCCGGGCATGCGCAGGCAGGGCAGCACGCACGCGTGCAGCCTCCGCTTCGGTGGCGCAGCGCAGCCAGCCTGTCAGCGTCACTCCCATTCGATGGTTCCGGGCGGCTTGGAGGTGATGTCATAGGTCACCCGGTTGATGCCCGCGACCTCATTGATGATGCGGGTCGCAATGCGGGCCAAAAGCTCATGCGGGATCGGATAGGCCTCGGCCGTCATCCCGTCGACCGAGGTGACCGCGCGCAGGGCGCAGACCTGCTCGTAGCTGCGCTGGTCGCCCATGACGCCCACCGATTTGACCGGCAAGAGCACGGCAAAGGCCTGCCAGATCGCGTCATAGAGGCCGGCTGCGCGGATCTCGTCGAGATAGATCGTGTCGGCGCGGCGCAGCATGGCAAGCTTCTCATCGGTGATCTCGCCCAGACAGCGGATGGCCAGGCCCGGCCCGGGGAAGGGATGGCGGCCCACAAAGCGCTCGGGCAGGCCCAGCTCGCGCCCCAGCGCCCGAACCTCGTCCTTAAAAAGCGTGCGCAGCGGTTCGACCAGCTTGAGCTTCATCCGCTCCGGCAAGCCCCCGACATTATGGTGGCTTTTGATCGTGACCGACGGGCCGCCCGTGACGCTGACGCTTTCGATCACATCGGGATAAAGCGTGCCCTGGGCGAGGTAATCCGCCCCGCCCAGCGCCTGGGCATGATGGTCAAACACCTCGATGAACAGCCGGCCGATGGTTTTGCGCTTGTCCTCGGGGTCCGTGACGCCGGCAAGCGCGCCCAAAAACCGCGCGCTTTCTTCGGCATGGATGAGGGGAATGTTGTAATGGTCGCGAAAGAGGCCCACCACCTCATCGGCCTCGCCTTCGCGCATCAGCCCGGTATCGACAAAGACGCAGGTGAGCTGGCTGCCGATCGCCTCGTGGATCAGAACGGCAGCGACCGAGCTGTCTACCCCGCCCGAGAGCCCGCAGATCACCCGACCGTCGCCCACCTGGGCGCGGATCGCGGCCACCGCCTCCTCGCGGAAGGCGGCCATGGTCCAGTCGCCCGAAAAGCCCGCGATGCGGATGAAATTCTCCAGAAGACGGGCGCCGCGCGGCGTGTGGTGGACCTCCGGATGGAACTGCACGGCGAAATAGCGCCGGGCCGGGTCGGCGGTGATGGCAAAGGGCGCGCCGTCCGATGTGCCCAGCACCTCAAAGCCGGGGGCGAGTTCGGTGACAGTGTCGCCATGGCTCATCCAGACCTGTTCCGCGCCGCCCTCGAACCAGCCCTCGAGCAGAGGGGTCGAGTGCCCGGCGGCCGCCACCGCCGCACGGCCGAACTCGCGGCTGCCGCCGCCTTCAACGCGACCGCCCAGGGCCTGCATCATCGCCTGCTGGCCATAGCAAATGCCGAGCACCGGCTTGTCGAGCTGCCACACCGCATCGGGCGGCATGGGCGCGTCCGGCTCGGTGACGCTGGCCGGTCCGCCTGACAGGATGACCGCGCGGGGGTCGAGCCTGCGCAGCACCGCGCCGGTCACGGCCTGGTAGGGCATGATCTCGCAATAGATGTTGAGCTCGCGCAGCCGCCGCGCGATCAGCTGTGTCACCTGGCTGCCGAAATCGATGATCAGCAGCCGCTCATGCCCGGTTTCATGCGCCGTCTCGTTCATCTCGGGGGCTTAGCGTGCCGGGGCCCGCCCTTCAAGACCGTGTCGTACCCCCAAGCCTGCGGCGGCGATGTCGCCAATGATGCGCCACGGGGCGGTTTCGGTCCATCGGCCTGGCGGGCGCGGCCTATCTTCGGGCCAACGCGGCGGCGCGAGCGGCAGGGGGAGTGTGGATGGGCGGAGCACAGGAGGCAAAGCGGCGGCGCAGCGGCGGCGGGGCGGCCCGGCGGGCGGCGCGGACGGCACCGTCGCAGGACATCGC
>JBCBKN010000061.1:0-15225 GCA_038521775.1 Pseudomonadota bacterium
CGCACAGGCCTAGATCTGGGTGAGGATCTCCAAAGCCTGCGCATGTACCCGCGGATCGCCCGCGGCCAGGGCTCGCCCGCCGCGATGGGCGGGCGGGCGGATCACCGATTGGTCCGGCCAGCCCGCCCATCGCGGCGGGCGAGCCCTGGCCGCGGGCGATCCGCGGGTACATGCGCAGGCTTTGGAGATCCTCACCCAGATCTAGGCCTGTGCGGGGGCGCTGCGCTCACCGACACCCGACCCTGGCTCTGCAGGCCGAACTGGCGCCAATGGGCGCAGCACTCTTGCCGGGGCCAACACCAAACCGGCCCGGCCAGACGGATTCGGCCCGGCGCGATACACGCAAAGGTTGTGTTGATTAGAGCGGCCGCGCGGGGTTCTCCGTTCGCGCGCCAGGCCTGAAACCAAGCGCCAGCACGCATGAAGGCGCAGCCGGAATGCCAGAAGGTGTCGCGCCGCAGGCGCGTCCGCAAGACAGCGACCGGGACGCTAAAGTTGCTGTTGACCCGGTCCAGACGGTGTTCGGGCCGCGTTCACCCCACCATTCGATCAAGATGGTCGCCGCCAGCCACCACCCCTTAGCCTCCAGCCCTCAGCCCTCAGCCCTCAGCCCAAAACAGAAAAGCTCGATTCTGTGTTTACGGCGCGTTTGCGCGAGTAGAACCCGGCATCGATCTGGCGCCCGATATAGGGCAGATCGAACTGCAGGGGCGCGGTGTCATGATCGTGACCCGCCTCGCAATAGGCGATCAGCGCGGCCATCAGTTTGCCCGCAATGGGCGCGTTCTTGTACTGGTTCCCCGATGTCCCGCAGGCCATGTAGTATCCGCCCAGCGAGGCCTTGTCATAGATCGGGATCCAATCCGTCGAGGCGTCGTAAAGATCCACCACCCCCTTCATCCGCGAGGGAATGCCAAGCTCCGGCACGCGCTGTGCATAGCGCATCGCCTGGGTGCGCCATTGCTCGGAGAAATCGCGGTCATAGTCAGTGTCGCTGTCGACCCAGTGATGCGGGTCGCAGTCTGGGTCTTCCGAACCGATCAGAATGTGGTTGCCCCGCTCGGGCCGACAGTAACAGGCGATGTCGCTGTCTGACACGATCGTGCCATGGGCTTCGAAATCAAACCCCTCGGGTGCCGGCACATGCACCACCTCCTGGCGCAGAGGCCTTGTGGCAATTGTCATCTCCTCGGTGACCCCGGCCAGTGCATTGACCGCCGCCGAGCCAGGCCCGGCCACATTGACCACCACCGGCGCATGGATCTCCGCGCCCGAGGCGAGCCGCACGCCCGTCACCGCACCGCCCGATTGCAGGATCTCCACGACCTCGGCCCCCAGCCGCAGCTGCGCGCCGTGCTGCTGTGCCGCCGCCATCAGGTTCTGGGCCGAGAGCGCCGGGTCGGTCACATAGCCGCCATTGGGCCAGAAGACCGCGCCATCGATGCGGCCACCATTGGATGACCCGAATTCCGGGTCGTCCTGCCGCCGCGCCGGGGCAAAGCTGTCGAGCGCATAGACCGGAAGGCGGCGTTCGATCTCGCCCGCATCCCAGATCTCCATCGGAATACCCAGCGCGCGGCTGTTCTCGATATGCTTTTCCATATAGCCATTGGCGGCCGTCTTCATGACCAGACAGCCGGTCTGGCGAAACTGCGCCAGCTCCTCCCCCGCCGGCAGGCCCAGATAATCGGCCCAGTCGCGCCAATAGTGATAGCCCTCCCAGGCAAAGGCGGTGCCGTCGAAGGTCGAGTAATGCATCCGGATGATCGCACAGGACCCCGCGGTCGAGCCGTGGCCCACCACGCTGTTGCGATCAAGCGACAGCGTCCGCAGGCCCGATTTTGCCAGCTCAAAGGCCGTGGCAGCGCCGATCACGCCGGTGCCGATGATGATTGCGTCGACAGGTCCGCTCATTGCCCGTCCTCTCCCCTGATCCCGATGACAAAGGCGGTGAAGGCCGACAGCTCCTGCGGCTGGGCCTCCCGCCCGGTAAAGCAGTAAAGATAGCTCGGCAGCCGCCGCAGCCGCTCTTGCAGCGGCTCGCCCAGATCGTTGTCGGTGTAGCCGATCTGCATGTAGTAGAGCACGCGCGCCCGGGTTTCGGCCTCAAGAGGCTCATAGCCATGCCGGGCATACATCGCCGACAGGGCCGCCAGCCGCTGATGATCGGATGCCTCCAGCGCTGCCCGCACCTTAGGCGCGCGGCGTGCCCAGTCGCGCACCGCAAAGTCGAGCGCCGTGTCGAACAGGCGCGTGTCAAAAACGCAGCGAAAGATCTGGCAGACCGCCTCGGTGATCGTGGCCGCCGGCGCCTCGGCCTGCGCGATCAGCCCCGCGGTGTTCTTGGCCTGCCACCCGTCAAGCAGCGCGTCCAGCAGATCCTGCCGGCTCTTGAAATGCCAGTAGAACGAAGAGCGCGAGACGCCAAGCTCGTCGCTCAGGCTCAGCACCTTCACAGTGTCGACCCCGTCGCGGATGAGACGGCACATCGCCGCGCGGAGCCAGTCCTGGCGCGACACCCGGGGCCGCGATGTGGGTCCGAGGACCACATGCGCCGGCCAGGACGGATCCGGTGCATCGGCGGTACGTCCGGCCGGGGGCGCCGCCGGATCCGGTGCCGAGCCGCGCCCATCTGCGGGCGGCCAAACCGGTCCGCGCGCGAAGGGGTCAGATGCCATGGCGGCGGCTCAGCTTTCAGGCGCCGCACCGCCCTCGGCGCTGCGGCGTCGGATGAAGCTGTGCATCTCGGCCACCCGGTCGGCATCGACAGCCGGCCCGGGCGCGTCGGCCAGAATGCCCTGCCAAAGCGCCGTCGCCCGCGACGATGCGTCAAGCGCCCCACGCTCGGTCCAGGTTCCGAAGTTCGACCAATCGGCGGCCAGAGGCGGGTAAAACTCGGTCTGATACCGCGCCATGGTCTGCTGGGCGGCAAAGAAATGCCCGCCCGGCTCGACCTCGGCCAGCGCATCCAGGCCGATCTCGGCCTCGCCCGCCTTGGTCTCGGCGCACATCTCGGCGACCATTTGCAGGACTTCGATGTCGGTGATCAGCTTTTCATAGGAGACGGTCAGCCCGCCCTCCAGCCAGCCCGCGCTGTGAATGACAACGGTCGCCCCGGCCAGAAGACAGCCCCAGAGGCCGAACTGCGTTTCATTGGCGGCCTGGGCATCGGCAATATTCGCCGCGGTGCCGGTTGCGCAACGCCAGGGCAGCCCGATCAGCCGCGCCAGCTGCCCGGCGGCAAGGCTTGCCTTCATATGCTCGGGCGTGCCGAAGGCCGGGGCCCCCGATTTCATATCGACATTCGAGGTGAAGGTGCCGTAGCAGACCGGCGCGCCGGGTCGGGCGAGCTGGGTGAGCGTGATTGCCGCCAGCGCCTCGGCATGGCTGAGCGTGAGCGCACCGGCCACGGTGATCGGCGCCATCGCCCCCATCAGCGTGAAGGGGGTGATGATCGAGACCTGCCCCGCCCGCGCAAAATCGATCAGCCCCTGGGCCATCGGCACGTCGATCTGGCGCGGCGAATTGGTGTTGATGATGGTGTAACACTGCGCCTCGGCCTCGAATTCGGCCTGGGAAAGGCCGCGAAACGCGCAGAGCATCTCGAAACTGTCCTGGGCCTGGGGCGTGCCGCGCGCAAAGACGAAGGGAAACTTGTCGGTCAGCTCAAGCTGGGCGGCCATCGTGTCGTAATGGCGCAGATGCGTGGGCACATCCTGCGGCTCGATCAGTGGCGGGATCATGTGCAGCACGTCGAAATGCTGGGTCAGGCGGGTCAGCTCGCGGAAATCGCGGATCGTGCCGGGACGCCGGCCGCGGACCAGATCGGTGGCGTGGGGCGCGCCGGCGCCGGGCTGGAACACCAGGCTGCCAAGCTCCAGCACCACATCGCGGTCGCGCGCACCGGCCCGCGCGTGGATGCGGCGCGGCGCCTGGGCCAGGGCGGCCTCGACCATCTCGCGCCCGATGCGAACCATCAGGCTGTCCTCATCCACGATGGCCCCACCCTGCCGCAACAGCGTGCGGGCCTCGGCCAGCAGCACCCGGATGCCCAGCGTCTCCAGCACCTGCAACGCCGCGTCATGGATCGCTTCGACCCGATCGTCAGAGAAAACCGCCATGGGCGGGAAAGGGTTGGTCAGCGACCGGTAGTCGATATCGCGCGTAACGCTCTCCTGCGATGCGCTGCGCCGACGTCCTTTTCGACCGCTGTCGCGGCTCATGCACGCCTCCCGAATAAGCCCTGTCATGGATCCGGCCCGGGCGGCGCTTGGGCCCGGCACAATGCGCCCAAACTCAAGCTCCCGGTCCGCGACACGTGGTCCGATACCGGATACTAGACAAGCCTGTCCAAAGCTGGCTAGCTCTTTTTCGGGGTGGGTGTCGCCCAGCTGCACGACGACCGACAGGGAGACGAGACATGAACAATCCGAACGGGCGCACGCATCCGGTGCTGCGCCAGCTAATCAGCGATGCAAAGCAAAACAAGATGGACCGGCGGGAATTCATCGCCCTGTCCAGCGTGTTCGGCGCCACGGCCGCGATGTCCTATGGCATTTTGGGTCAGCCGCTGCCCGCGGCCGCGCAGGGAACGCCCAAAACCGGCGGCACGCTGAAAGTGGGCATGCGCATTCTCGACCTGAAGGACCCGCGGACTTTCGACTGGACCGAGCCTGCCAATGT
This sequence comes from Pseudomonadota bacterium, assembly GCA_038521775.1. Taxonomy (GTDB): domain Bacteria; phylum Pseudomonadota; class Alphaproteobacteria; order Rhodobacterales; family Rhodobacteraceae; genus J013. The sequence continues at coordinate 4,684 of JBCBKN010000061.1, forward strand.
CACCCGCCAGTTCTGCGAACCGCTGGTGCGCTGGGACATGGATTTCTCGTTCAGGGGCATGCTGCTGGAAGATTGGGAGGTCTCTGACGATGTGAAGACCTACACCCTGCGCCTGCGCCAGGACGCGGTGTGGAACAATGGCGATGCCTTTACCGCCGAGGATGTGGTCTTCAACATCAATCGCTGGTGCGACCGCTCGGCCGAGGGCAATTCGATGGCCGCCCGCATGGCCTCGCTCATCGATGAGGCGACCGGCCTGGCGCGCGACGGCGCGATTGAGGTTCTCGACGACAAGACCGTGCAGCTCAACCTGCTGTCGCCCGACATCTCGCTGATCCCGGCCATGTCGGATTACCCCGGCCTGATCATGCATCGCAGCTATGACCCGGAGGTGGGTCTGGCCAATTCGCCCATCGGCACCGGCCCGTTCGAGCTGGTCGATTACGAAGTCGGCGTCGGCGCGAGCGTGAAGCGGCGCGAAAACGGCAGCTGGTGGGGCGGTGAGGTCTATCTCGATGCCGTGGAATTCATCGATTACGGCACCGACGCATCGGCCATGGTCGCGGCCTTCGAGGCCGAGGAGATCCATGTCAACGACCAGTCGACCTCGGACATCGTCGAGGTGATGGATGCGATCGGCCTGATCCGCAAGGAAAAGGCGACCGCCTCGACCATCGTGTGCCGCATGCGTCCCGATGAAGCGCCCTTCGACAACAAGATGGTGCGCAACGCCGTGCAGCTGGCCGTCGACAATTCGGTGGTGCTGGAGCTGGGCTTCAACGATCTGGGCGACCCGGCCGAGAACCACCATGTCGGCCCGATGCATCCCGAGTATGCCGAACTGCCGGCGATTGCGACCGACAAGACCAAGGCCGCCGAGATGCTGGCCGAGGCCGGCCATGCCGACACCGAGATGGAGCTCATCTCGATCGATGGCGATTGGCGCACCCTGGTCACCGATGTGATCGCAGCCCAGATGCGCGAGGCGGGCATGAACGTGACCCGGCGGGTCATTCCGGGCTCGACCTTCTGGAACGACTGGACGAAATACCCCTTCTCGACCACCAATTGGGGCGCCCGCCCGCTCGGCGTCCAGGTGCTGGCGCTGGCCTATCGCTCCGGCGAGGCCTGGAACGAATCGGGCCATGAGAACCCCGATTTCGACGCCAAGCTCGCCGAGGCTGTCGGGGTCTATGACGCCGATGCCCGCCGCGAGATCATGGCCGAGCTGCAGACCATGCTGCAGGACAGTGGCGCGATCATCCAGCCGTTCTGGGCCAAGGAAATCCTGCATCATGTCGAGGCGGTGCAGGGCTATGACCGCCACCAGTTCCGCGAGATGCATCTGGAAAAGGTCTGGATCGACGCCTGATCGCGGATCGGGCCGACGCCTGGACCCGGAGCCTGGATCCGAAAAACCTGACCCGGGGCCGCCTGTCACAGGGCGGCCCCGTTCTCTGCGGGGGCCGCTTATGTCCGTCATCTATCCCTTTACCGACCCCGTGGTCGCGGCCGAATTGCCGCCGCGCCAGATCGTGGCAGGCGACGGCTGCTGGGTGACCGATGATGAAGGCAACCGGTTTTTCGACGCGGTTGCCGGTCTTTGGTGCAGCCCGCTGGGCTTCAACCCGCCCCGGCTGGCCGAGGCGGCCAAGGCGCAGATGGACCGGCTGGGCTATTACCACAGCTTCATGGGCCGCGGCTGTGCGGTGACCAGCGCGCTGGCGGCCAAACTGACCCCGCGCCTGCCCGCGCCGCTCGCGCATGTCTTTTTCGGCACCACCGGGTCGGACGCGGTCGACACCGCAATCAAGCTGATGCGCTATGCCCAGATCGCCCGCGGCAAGCCCGGCAAGATGCGGGTGATCGCGCGCGAGGGCGCCTATCACGGCTCAGGCCATGTCTCGGCCGCCCTGACCGCGATGCCCTATTGCCATGAGGGGTTCTCGCTGCCGGCCGAGGCGGTGCTGCGCACGGGCCGCCCGCATCACCTGCGAGATGCCGAGCCCGGGGAAAGCGAGATCGCGTTCTCGCGCCGTCGTGCCCGCGAGCTCGACGCGCTGATCCGCGACGCCGATCCCGGCACGATCGGGGCCTTTATCGGCGAGCCGGCGCTGGGCGCCGGCGGGGTGATCCTGCCGCCCGAGGGGTATTGGGCCGAGATCCAGGAGGTGCTGGCCCGCCATGACATCCTGCTGATCGCCGATGAGATCATCACCGGTTTCGGCCGCACCGGGCGTTGGTTCGGCTGCGAGACCTGGGGCATCCGGCCCGATATGATGACCATGGCCAAGCAGCTTACCGCATCGGTCTTTCCGCTCTCGGCGGTCGCGATGTCGGGCGATCTTTTCGACAGCATCGCGGCCCAGGCGCATGCGTTTGGCATTTTGGGCCATGGCTTTACCTATGGCGGGCATCCGGTCGGGGCGGCGGTCGCGCTGGAAACCCTGGCGATCTATGAGGCGATGGACCTGCCGGCCCATGTTCAGGCGCTCGGCGCCCATCTCGACAGGGCGCTTGCCCCGCTGCGCGACATGCCCGGCATCGCCCAGATCCGGCGCGCCGGGCTGCTGGCGGCGGTCGAGATGCACATCGACACGCCCCTGGGAGAAGAAATCGGGCGCCGTGTGGTCGCCGAGGCCGAGGCGCGCGGCGTCTTCTTTCGAGCCATCGGACCGGTGATCGCCGTCAGCCCGCCCTACATCGCCACGGCCGAGGACATGTCCATGCTGGGCTGGGTGATGCAGCAAAGCGTTGCCGCCGCGCTTGGCTGAGGCTTGTCACGCCCCGGCAGATCGGCGATGGAGAGCGCATCATGTCGGCAGGGGCTAAACAGAGCAAGGCGGCCGCGCGCGCGCAGGTCGAGCTGGGCTGGACGGCGCGCGTGCTGGCCGTGCTCGGCGCGGTCTTTGCCGCCCGGCTCGCCTTCAATGCGTTTGAGCTGATCCCGGTTCATTTCGACGAGGCGCAGTACTGGACCTATGGCAATGAGCCGGGCTGGGGCTATTACTCCAAACCGCCGCTCAGCGCCTGGATGATCCGCGTGGCGACCGATCTCTTCGGCGACACGCTCTTTGCGCTGCGGCTGTGGATGCCGGTGGTGCATTGCTGGATCGCCTGGCTGATCTTTGCGGTGGGACGCCGGCTTTATGACGGGCGCACGGGGTTCTGGGCCGCAATCTGCTACACGCTCGCCCCCGGCGTCACGACCTCGACCGGGCTGATGACGACCGATCCGCCGATGATGATGGGCTGGGCGCTGGCCTTTTATGCGCTGAGCCGGGTGCTGAGCGGCACGGGCGGGCAGACCCGGCAGGCCAGGGCCCGTGAGCCGTGGCACTGGTGGATCGTGCTGGGCGCCGCCCTGGGCGCGGGCGTGCTTGGCAAATACACAATCGCGGCCTTTGCCGGCGGCGCCCTGGGCTATGCGCTGGTCTCGCGCGAAACGCCGCTTCGCCGCAGCGCGCTGCGGGGCGCCGGGCTTGCCGCGCTGACCGGGCTTGCGGTGCTCGCGCCGCATCTGATCTGGCTTGCGGGCAACAGCTTTGTCTCGGTCACGCATCTGGCCGAGAATGCCGAGCAGTCGGGCGGCATCACCCCGCTGGGCCTGCCGGAGTTTCTGGGCGCCCAGGCCGGGGTGATCGGGCCGGTCTTTCTGATCGCCATTTTCGCGGCGTCCTGGCCGCTGGCGCAGCGCCGCGGCGATTGGCGCTGGCGGTTTCTTGCCTGGCTGACCCTGCCGCTTTTGCTGGCAATGTGCGTGCAGTCGCTCAATGGCGGGGCGAATGCGAACTGGGCCGCCCCGGCCTATATCGCCGGCGCCCTTCTTGCCGCCCAATGGTTGGTCTCGCAGGGTTGGCGGCGCGGCCTTCTGGTCCAGGCGGGCAGCGGCGTTCTGGCGGCCGGGCTGCTCTGGGGGGCGGCGGCGCTTTATGCGGGATATGCGACCGCCCTGCCGCGCCTGCCCGATCCCTACAAGAAAATGCGTCTGGGCGAGATCGTCTGCGAAACCGTCGTCACCGCCATGGAGGAAACCGGCGCCGAGATCATCCTGTCGAGCAGCCGCGGGCGGCTGGCCGAATGTGCCTGGGCGGCGGGGCTCTCGCCCGGTCAGATCCAGGTCTGGAACCCTGCCGGGCGCATTGCCAATCATTATGAGATGACGGCCAGTCTGACGAGGGTGCAGACCGCGCCGATGATCCTGGTCGAGCTTGGATCGGCCGCACCCCAGATCGCCGCGCGGTTCGAGAGGGCCGAGCAGATGCTGGTGGGCGAGGCGGTCACCCATCTGGACCGCGCCTATCCCTATCAGGTCTGGCTGGTCGAGGGGTTTCGCGGCTATGCGGACTGACCCGTCGCGGCGCTGAGCGCGGGGTTCAGCCGGACCCGTCGCTGCGCTGAGCGCGGGGTTCAGGCTTACCCCGCCCGCGCCGTGCCCAGCGGCCGCCGACGCGGCGCAAAGAGACAGGCGAGCGCAAGGATCAGACCCGAGATGGTGGCGATCATCCCCGCCGCGCTGACCGCATGCAGCCCACCCAGCCAGAGCGGACCATAGCCCGCAAGGACATAACCCAAAACGCCCGAGATCGCTGCAAAAAGCACCGACCAGGCCAACTGCCGGTCCAAACGGTCGGTCATCAGCCGGGCCGCGGCCGGCGGGCAGATGAACATCGCAATCACGTTGATCGAGCCGACCGCATCGAAGGCCGCCACTGCGGCCAGGGCGGCGACGATCACCACACCCAGCCCCAGGGCGCGACTGGGAATGCCCAGCGCGTCGGCATAACCCTCATCGAAGGTGGAAATCGCCAGCGGGCGCCAGAAGATGCGGGTGAGCAGCCCGATCACCAGGCAGGCAACCGCCATTCGCGGCAGTTCGACGGGCACCGCCGCAAGCGCAACCGGGTCGATCAGCGCGCTCCAACCCTCGGCCTCAAACCAGATCAGGCTTTCCAGATTGCCCATCAGCGCATGCTCGACATCCAGATGGACCGAGGAGGTGTCGCTTTGCTCCAACAAAAGCACGCCGCCGGCAAAAAGCGTGGTGAAGACGACGCCCATCGCGGCGCCCGGCTCGATCCGGCCAAGGCGGCGGATCGCCTCGATCAGCAGCACGGCGATCAGCGCCGCCGCGGCCGCGCCCAGCAGCATGGGCAGGCTTGCCACGGTGCCGGTGACCAGAAAGGCCAGGACAATGCCGGGCAGGACGACATGGCTGATCGCATCGCCGATCAGCGCCTGCCGGCGCAGGATGAGAAAATTGCCCGGCAGCGCACAGGCAATGGCGGCCAGCGTGCCGATCAGCATCGGCGTGAGCGAGAGCTGGACGAACTCGGCCCCCATCACCCGGCCTTTCCGAAGCTGACACCCCACGTGCGCATCGGGTCACACCAGCGTCGCGGCGGGGATCTGGCGGTCGAGCTCGGCGATCTCATCGGCGGTCAGCACCTCCTCGATCGGGGTCAGCCCGTCATACCGCCCGCTCAGCGCGGTGTCGTGATGCATCCGGCGCGCAAGCTGCCAGCGCGCCTCGTCCCGCACGGCGCGGGCCGCGGCCGCCCGCCCATCGGCGGTTGGCACCCCATCGGGCCGGATCAGGCCCGCGCTGCCGAGAATGCGCAGGGTCAGCCGGTCATGGATGGGCTCGCCGCGTGCCAGTGCGAGCAGCCCCTGCCGGCGATGCACCCGGCGCTGGAACCGCCGCTGTCGCAGCAGCGCGGCCAGCACCCCTCGCCCGGGGGCAAACAGCATCGATGCGGCAAAGAACCCCGCGGCGACCAGCACGATGATCGGGCCGGTCGGCAGGGCGGGCGCGCTGGCCGAGATGGCGGCACCCAGATATCCCGACACGCCGCCCAGGGCGGCCGCGCTCCAGATCATCATGCCCGTCCGCTCGGTCCAGAACCGGGCCGCCACGGGCGGGATGATGAGGAGGGCCACGATCAGGACCAGCCCCACCACCTTCAGGCCGATCACGGTGATCACCATCACCACGCCCATGATCGCAAGATCGGTTCGGCGCACCGAGATCCCCATCGCGGCGGCGTATTCCGCATCGAAGGCGACCAGCGTCATCGGCCGGCGCAAGATCAGAATGGCGGCGAGCGCGGCCAGCCCGCCCGCGGCGATGACCACCGCATCTTGCAGCAGCATGCCGGCCGTGGCGCCGAGCAAAAACCCCTCCAGCCCGGCCTGGCGCCCGGTCGTCATGGTCTGGATCACGGTCAGGAGCAGCACGCCCAGGCCGAAAAACACCGACAAAACGGCGCCGATCGCCGCATCCTCGGCAAGCCGCGTGGACCGGGCGATCCAATCGACCGCAAGCAGCCCCAGGCCGGCGGTCAGACTGGCGCCGACCAAGAGCCCGGGCAGGGATCGCCCATCGCCGCCCAGGGCCGCCATCAGGATGAATGCAAGGCAGATGCCCGGCAGGGTTGCATGCGCCACCGCGTCGGAGACAAGGGCGCGTTTGCGCAGGAACAGAAACGTGCCCCCGGCGCCGGCCGCAGCCCCCAAAAGCCCCGAACCGATTGCCACCAGGGCCGCATTATACCCCGCGGCCAGGAGGAGCGCGTCGAGCAGCGCCATGGCTCAGCCCAAAGGCAGCTGCAGATGGTCGAGCTGGGCCGTGGCGAGCTTGCCACCATAGGTCGCCTGCAGCGCATCGACGGTGAAGGCGGTCGCCACCGGGCCTTCGGCAATGCGGCGCAGATTCACCAGCATCACATGATCGAAATAGGCGGTGACCGTGGCCAGATCGTGATGCACGCAGACCATTGTGCGCCCCTCGGCCCGCAGCGCCTTAAGCAGCTCGATGATTGCGCGCTCGGTCGCAGCGTCGACACCCGCAAAGGGCTCATCGAGCAGGTAGAGATCGGCATCCTGGGCCAGGGCGCGCGCCAGGAACACCCGCTGCTGCTGGCCGCCGGAAAGCTGCCCGATCTGGCGTTCGGCAAAATCGGCCATGCCCACACGCTCCAGACAGTCCAGCGCCCGGGCCCGGTGGCGGGCGCGCATCCGGCCCAACAGCCCCAGATCCCGGTAAAGACCCATCTTGACCACATCGATCACCCGGGTCGGGAAATCCCAGTCGACCGAGGCGCGCTGCGGCACATAGGCCACGCGGTCCCGCGTTTGCGTCAGCGGCTGGCCAAAGATCCGGACCTGACCCGAGACCGCGGGCACGATGCCCAGGGCGGCCTTCAAGAGCGTGGATTTTCCGGCACCGTTGGGCCCGATGATTGCGGTCATTGCGCCGGCGGGCACCGTCGCGTCGATTGAAAACAGCGCCGGTTTCTCGCCATAGGCAACAGTGAGGCCGCGAATGGCCAGCGGCGCCTCCGCCCCCGGCTCCCGCACCACATGGCGGCCGGCCTCCGCGACAAGTTCGACAGCAGCGCTCATCCCTGGTCCTCAACACTGGCAAGCTGTCCGATCCGGCCCCTGCGCGGCGCGGTGCCGCCAAGCGCGCGCGCAATGGTGGTCACGTTGTGGTCGATCATGCCCAGATAGGTGCCCTCATAGGTGCCGGGCAGGCCCATCGCGTCGGAAAAGAGCTCGCCGCCGATCACAACCGGATGATCGCGGGCGGCCGCACCCTCGATCAGCGCGCGGATGTTGCGATCCGACACCGAGCTTTCCACGAACACCGCGCGAATGTCGCGGGTCACGATCAGCTCGACCAGATCGGTGATGCGGGCAAGCCCGGCCTCGGATTCCGTCGAAATCCCCTGGATCCCCACAACCTCGAACCCATAGGCCGCACCGAAATAGCCAAAGGCGTCATGGGCGGTGAGCAGCATGCGCGACGCGGCGGGCACGGTTTCCAGCACCTCGCGGCTGTAGCGCTCCAGTGCGGCGATGTCATCGAGATAGCCGGCGGCCGCCTCGGCAAAACCCGCCGCTGCATCCGGCCGCACGTCGGACAGTGCATCGCGGATGCGCAGCACGACCTCGGACCACAGCTCAGGCGCCATCCAGACATGCGGATCGTACCGCCCGGCATAATCGGCATGCGCGAGCAGCGCGTCGCGTGGCAGGGCATCTGTCACCGCAACAAGGGTCCCGCGACGGCCCAGATCCTCCAGGAACTCCTCCATCTGCGCTTCCAGATAGAGCCCGTGCCACAGAACCAGATCGGCCCGGCTCATTGCCAGGATGTCGGTCCGGGTCTGCCGGAAGGCATGGGGATCGACCCCGGGGCCCATCAGCGCCTCGACCCGGGTCTGCGCCCCACCGATGTGCGCGGCCGCATCCGCGATCATACCGGTGGTGGTGACGACCGACAGCGCCTGGGCGGCATGCGCGGCCGCGCCGACCATGCCGTTTGACAGGGCGGTAAGGCCGATGGCAGCAGCGCTTTGGCACATCAAAGACCGGCGGGTGGGCATTCTGAGCAATCCTCCTCAATTTTGTGAGTATGCAACGCATTTGCAAAAGTCAATGCAGTTGCAAATTATTCGCATCTGAAAGTTGCGCCCGCGGCCCCAGTCGGTACTATGCGACGATGACCCGCGCCAAGGACAGCAACGAGCCCCGCGCCATGTCTGCAGATGCCGACACCGATGCGGATCGTCGGGCCGGTCGGATGGAGGAGGCGCTGCGCGCCGACGGGGTGCGCATGACCCGCCAGCGCAGCGCGCTGCTCAAGATCCTGGCCGAGGCCGAAGATCACCCCGATGCGGTGGAACTGCACCGCCGGGCGCGCGAGGTCGACGCCTCGGTCTCGCTCTCGACCGTCTATCGCACCCTCACCGCGCTGGAGGCACAGGGCGTGGTGCAGCGGCATGCCTTTGAGGGCGAAGCGGCAAAGTTCGAAACCGCCGACATGCCGCATCATGACCATATGATCGATCTGGACAGCGGCGAGATCCACGAGTTCCGCTCTGAAAAGATCGAGCGGCTTCAGCGCGAGATTGCCGCCGAGATGGGATATGATCTGGTCCATCACCGGCTGGAGCTTTACGGTCGCAAGCAAAGGCGCAGCGAGGTGCCCAAAGATGACTGACCGAGTGAGTGTCGAGCGTGACGGGCATGTCGCCGAGGTGGTGCTGAACCGGCCGGACAAAGGCAATGCGCTTGATGGTGCGATGTTCGCGGCCCTGGCCGACACCGGCCGCAGCCTTGCCCGGGATGCCGATCTGCGGGCGGTGGTGCTGCGCGGCTCAGGCGGGCATTTCTGCACCGGCATCGATCTGAGCGCGCTGCAGGGCGGGCTGATGGACAATGCGGCCTTTCGGGCGCGGTCGCAGATCCGCCAGGGCGAAGAGGCTGGCAATGAGTTCCAGGCCCCCGCCCAGGTTTGGCGGGACCTCGCGGTGCCGGTGATCGCGGCGCTGCATGGCGTCTCCTATGGCGGCGGGATGCAGATCGCGCTTGGCGCCGACATCCGCTTTGCCGCCCCGGATGCGCGCTTCTCGATCATGGAGATGAAATGGGGCCTGGTGCCCGATATGGGCCTGATGGCCACCCTGCCCCGGCTGATGCGCATCGACCAGGCGAAGGATCTGATCCTGACCGGTCGGGTGGTGGAGGCCGCAGAAGCCGCCGAACTGGGGCTGGTCACGCGGGTGGTCGAGGATCCGCTGGCCGCAGCGCGCGAGGCGGCGCAGGCGATTGCAAACCGCTCGCCCGATGCTGTGCAGGGGGCCAAGCGGCTGGTCGAGGGCGGATGGTTGCTGGACCCCGCTGCGGCGCTGCGGCTGGAGGCCGAGGTTCAGGGCGACGTGATCGGCCTGCCCAACCAGATCGAGGCGGTCATGGCCAATCTGCAGAAACGCGCGCCCAGCTTTTCCTGACCGCCGGGCTTACAAGCCTGCGAGGCAGGCCCGGTTCAGACCCGGCCCAGGCCCAGTCCAGGCAGCACGGGTCACGGAATGTCGCGCAGCGACAGCCAGACCACAAAGCCGATAAACGCAAACACGCTGAGATTGAGGATTGTGTCGGTGATCTCACCGGTCAGCATGGCGCGCCTCCTTGCCCAGCGCGCGGACCAGGCACACCAGCAGCAAAATCGTGATGAAGACAAAGGGTATGGCGCCCAGCGCGATCACCTTCTTGATGGCATCGATCGACCCTGACAGGATCATCGCATAGCCCAGGCAGCCCAGCAGCACGCCCCAGATGAGCTTCATGCGCGGGGCCGGGTCGGGGGTGCCACCCAGCGTGAAACTGCCCAGAACGAAGGCCGCACTCACCACGCTGGTCACAATGAAAAGGAACGCCGCAGCGATGGTCAAAAGCGTTGTGAGCACGCCCAGGGGCAGCCGGTCGAGCAGCACGAAGGTCACCCGCTCGACCGCGGTTTCCGAAAGGGCCAAAAGCTCGCCCGAGCCCTGCAGCGTCTCAAAAAACCCGATGCCGCCAAAGGTGCCGAACCAGATCAGCGAGAAGGTCACCGGGCCGATCAGCACCCCGGCCACGAATTCGCGTATGGTCCGCCCGCGCGAAATGCGTGCCACGAACACGCCCACAAAGGGACCCCAGGCCAGCCACCAGACCATGTAGGTCAGCGTCCAGTCCTGAAACCAGCTCTCCGTGCCG
>JBCBKN010000062.1:0-15186 GCA_038521775.1 Pseudomonadota bacterium
GCACATCGCCGCCATGGATCCGGATGTTGCGGAGGCCTGCGCGTTCCAGATGCGACAGGCAGGAGGCAAGGCCGTTCAGGAAATGCTCGGCGCCGATAAAGCCGGTTTCGGGATGGGCCGCGGCCTGGGCCAGCAGATGCTCGCCCGCCCCAAAGCCGATCTCCAACCAGACCGGGCGATCGCCGAAAAGTGCCGGCAGTTCGACCGCGGCCCGTGCGGCGTCGCCCGGCGGTGCCGCCCCGGGCACCGCGATCTGCGGCAGAAACTCATCAAGCATCGCCTGCTGGCGGGCGCGCAGCGCCTTGCCCTTATGGCGCCCGTAAAGGGCGCGCGGCCGGCCGAGAGGCCCTGACGGCTCAGAATTTCCCTCGGCGGTCACACCGCCGATTTCAGCGCCTCGGCCAGATCCGTCCGCTCCCAGGAAAAGCCGCCATCGGCCTCGGGCGCACGGCCGAAATGGCCATAGGCCGCGGTGCGCTGATAGATCGGCTTGTTCATGCCCAGATGCTCGCGGATCCCGCGCGGGGAGAGATCCATCACCTCGGCCACGGCCTTTTCGATCTGCGCCTCGGGCACAGCGCCGGTGCCGAACGTGTCGGCATAAATCGAGAGCGGCCTGGCCACCCCGATTGCATAGGAGACCTGGAGCACGCATTTCTGCGCCAGCCCGGCCGCCACGATGTTCTTGGCCAGATAGCGCGCGGCATAGGCGGCCGAGCGGTCGACCTTGGTGGGATCCTTGCCCGAGAACGCGCCGCCGCCATGGGGCGAGGCCCCGCCATAGGTGTCGACGATGATCTTGCGGCCGGTCAGCCCCGCATCGCCATCCGGCCCGCCGATGACGAATTTGCCGGTCGGGTTCACATGCCATTCGGTGGCCGCGGTGATCCAGCCCTCGGGCAGCACCTCGCGGATATAGGGCTCGACAATGCCGCGCACATCCGCCGAGCTCAGGCTCTCGTCAAGATGCTGGGTCGACAGCACGATGCAGGTCGCCTCGACCGGCTTGCCACCGGCATAGCGCAGGGTGAGCTGGGATTTCGCATCCGGCCCCAGCGCGGGCTCGGTGCCGTTCTTGCGCACTTCGGCCAGGCGCCGCAGGATCGCGTGGGAGTAATGGATCGGGGCCGGCATCAGCTCGGGCGTCTCATCGACCGCATAGCCGAACATAATGCCCTGATCGCCCGCACCCTCTTCCTTCTCCGCCGCGCTGTCGACGCCCTGGGCGATGTCGGCGGATTGGGCATGCAGATGGTTCTGAACGGTGAGCTTTTCCCAGTGAAACCCGTCCTGCTCATACCCGATGTCGCGCACACAGGCCCGGGCAAATTCGGGCACACGCTGCAGGACCGCGTCCGAGCCGCGCACCTCGCCGCCGATCACCACCAGATCGGTGGTCGCAAAGGTCTCGCAGGCAACGCGGGCCTGGGGATCTTCGGCCAGAAAGGCGTCGAGCACCGCATCGGAGATCCGATCGCATACCTTGTCGGGGTGGCCCTCCGACACGCTCTCCGAGGTAAAAATATAGTCCTGGCGCGCCAACTCTCGTCCCTCCAGCATCTGCGATCCGGCGCTCTTCTAGGAGCAAGCCGACGCTCTCGTCAATCTGCGGTTCTTATCCGCCCGGTCTCGCGGGAATGTGGCGGCAGCCCGGCGGGCGCCGCCACAGTTGCACCAGGTCACGTGCACCGGCTTAACTGCACCGGCTTAACTGCACCGGTTCAGTCGCATATGCCGGGTCAGCGCGGCTTTCCGCTGCGGGCCGCCTCGTCCGTGCCCAGGGTGCGGACCAGATCGACAATCCGCCGCCGCGTGGCCGCGTCGCTGATTGTGGAAAAGCTGGTGATCAGGGCCAGCCCCTCGGGGCTGTTCAGGCATTCCATCACCGCGCGCTTGTCGTCGAGCTGAAAGCCCTGCGACGGGCCGGTTTCCGGCAGATCCTCAAAAAAGTACTGCACGCTCACCCCAAGCGCCCGCGCAACATCATACAGCCGGCTTGCGCCGATGCGGTTCACGCCCTTTTCATATTTCTGAATCTGCTGGAAGGTCAGGCCAAGCTCGTTGCCGAGTTTTTCCTGACTCATGCCAATCATCATACGGCGCATCTTAAGACGGCGGCCGACATGAACGTCGACCGGATTCGGATCCGTCATCATCACAGCAACACCTCGCACACTCTACACACACTGCGGGCCTAGCCCGGTAATCCCTGTCACATAAGGGTCATAAAAAATCCGCCCCGTGGCGGCCCTTATACGCGAGCGGGACGATACGTCAACTTTTACTGAACGATCTGGGAGGGTTAAGCGAACTGTTTCGTAAACGGACTGTGATGGCCGTCACAAGCAATGCGAGTATGAGCAGGATCCAGAGCGTATCGCCGGTGGTGGCATAAAGCGTCGGGCGCAGCGGCGCGGGCAGGACGGCATCGACATGGCCCTGGCTCAGCAGCGGCTTGCTGACGACCACGCGGCCCATCGGCCCGATGATGCCCGAAATGCCGGTATTGGCAGCGCGGGCCAGCGGCAGCCCCTGCTCGATCGCGCGCATGCGGGCCTGAGCGAAATGCTGATAGGGCCCGGCAGATGAGCCGAACCAGGCGTCATTGGTGATCTGCACCAGCCAGTCGGGCCGGGTCGCGGCCTGCATCTGATGCGGAAAGATCGCCTCATAGCAGATCAGCGCCAGGAAGGCCGGAACCCCGGGGGCGGCCAGCACGCGCGGCCCGATGCCCGGGCTGAACCGGCCGCCGGTCAGGCTGCCCAGCCCCAGCCGGCCCAAAATCCCATGCAGGGGGATGTATTCGCCAAAGGGCACCAGATGGTGCTTGTCGTAAACGCCCAGCACCTGGCCGCCCGGTCCCAGCACCAAAAGCGTGTTGAACCACTCGCCATTGACGACCCGCCGCGCGCCCAGGATCACCTCGGCATCTCCGGCGGCCGCGGCGATCTGGGCCCGCAGCTCCGGCTCGGCATCGACGAACCAGGGCAGCGCCGTTTCCGGCCAGATCACGATATCGGGCACAGCCGTGCCATCGGGCGGGGCCGCGGTGGCGGCAAGCTGGCGCTGCAGAAAGGTCTCAAAGAGGTTCGGTTGCCATTTTTCGTGCTGGGCGGCGTTGGGCTGCACAACCCGCACGACCAGCCCGTCGGCGCGGTCGGGCACCGGCTGGTCCAGCCGCCAGCTGCCCCAGCCCCAACCGGCGGCGAGCAGCGCCAGGCCGGCCAGCGCCGCCACGCGCCCGGCCCCGCGATGCGGCAGGGCGGCCAGCGCCCCGGCCGCAAGCAGCGTGACAAAGCCCAGCATATGCGGCCCGCCCAGCGCTGCGAGCTGCGCGAGCGGGGTTTCCACCCAGGCATAGGCCGGCAATGCCCATGGAAACCCGGTGAGCAGATGGGTGCGGCCAAACTCCATCAGCGTCAGCAGGCTGGTGAGGAAGAACGCCACGCTGAGGGGCCGGTCGGCCAGCCCGGCGCGGCGCAGGCGCCCGGTCAGCCAGAAGGCCGGCACCCAGAAAAGCGCAAGCCCTGCGGCCAGCAGCGCCAGCGCAAAGGGTGCCATCCAGCCATGGCGGGCAATGTCGACTAGGAAGGCCTCGACGATCCAGTAGAGCCCGGTTGCAAAGAAGGTGGTCGCGGCGACAAACCCGGTCCATCCGGCCGCGGCGGGCGATGGCGCGCGGGCCACCAGCCAGACCAGCACCGGGATGGCGACGAGCACCAGGGGCCAGATCGAAAGCGGCGGCTGGGCCAGGGTCAGGGCAATGCCGCACAGCGCCGCCATGGCAAGCCGGGCACGGCGCGCGGGCTCTGCCGCGGCCGGCCGTGGCGCCCGGGAGGGCGCCTGGTGGGCGGGCGCATCCTGTCGGGGCGACCCCAGATCCGGCCCGCCCCGGTTTGGCGGGGTCAGCTCGGGCGGGGTCAGATCGGGCGAGCTCATGCCCGATGCGACATCGGGGGCGCCGCGCCTTTCTGTCGGTCAGCCGCGGGCCGCGGGCAGCCCACCTCGTGCCAGCCCGTCTTGCCCGCCAGGGTCATTCCGCGGCGCGATCCAGCGCGTCGCCCGGGCGCAGACGCACCCGCAACCGCTTGATATGCCTGGCATCCGCATCGATGACCTCGAATTCATGGCCAGCGGGATGCATGATCACCTCGCCCAGCTCCGGCACCCGGCCCGAGAGCACAAAGACCAGCCCGCCAAGCGTGTCGATCTCCTCATCCACATCATCGGGGATCAGCGTCAGCCCGGTGGCCTCGGCAAAATCGGCAAGCTCGGCCCGCGCATTGGTCAGATAGACATTGGGCGCCTCCTTGCGCCAGGGGGCCGGGTCCTCGACATCATGCTCGTCCTCGATCTCTCCGACGATCTGCTCGACGACGTCCTCAAAGGTGACCAGCCCGTCGACCCCGCCATATTCATCGATGACCAGCGCCATATGGCAGCGTTCACGCTGCATTTTCTGAAGCAGCGCAAAGATCGGCATCGAGGCCGGCACATAGAGCATCTGCCGCAGCATGTTGCGCAGGTTGACGCTGTCATGCCCGTTGCCGAAGCCGTGGCGGAGGGCGAAATCCTTGAAATGGACAAACCCCAGCGGGTCATCGAGCGTTTCGTGATAGACCGGCAGCCGCGTCATCGCCGATTTCCGGAACACCTCCAGAAGCTGGGCCGGTTCGATCTCGTCGGGCACGGCGATAATGTCGGCCCGCGGGATCGACACGTCATCGACCCGTTTGCCGCGCATCTCGCGCAGATTGACCGCAAGCTGCCCGGTCGGCGAGCGCGCCTCGGCCTCGGTCATCGGGGGTGCTGCTTCCTCCTCCTCGTGCCAGCCGAACAATCGCGCGAGGAGGGACGGACTTTGCCCGTCTTCGCCGGGTGTCGGCCCGGCATCGGATCGCTCGCCATCCGGCGTACCGGCGGCCGATCCGTTGCTGTACTCGTTCATGTCTCCAGCCTAAAGAGAAGCCCGTCGCGCGAGCCCGTTGACGAATATGGGTCCTTAAGACCCAACCTGACAAGAGTTTGTGACTCGATGGTTTCCATCCGCGCCGCATCGGCCTCGGTTTCATGGTCAAAGCCCAGCAGATGCAGGGCGCCGTGCAACAGCAGATGCAGCGCGTGGTCGCAGGGTCGAAGGCCGGCATCGCCCGCCTCGGCCACCACCCTCTCCCAGGAGAGCGCAATATCGCCCAGCGATTCGGGCGCGTCCTCGGGGCCGGGAGGCGGCGCGTGCGGCGGATCGCCGGGCGCGTCGGGCCGAAGATCCCAGCGCGGCCAGGAGAGCACATTGGTCGGGCCCTGCCGGCCGCGGTATTGCGCGTTGAGCGCGGCGATCCGGGCATCATCGCAGGCAAGCAGCGCTATGTGATGGCCCCCTGCCTGGCAGCCGGCCGCGGCGAGGGCTGCGTGGAGCGCGCGCCGTGCCAGGGCCGCCAGGGGCAGTGCGGCCCAGCGCGGATCCTCCTGCACCAGCCCGATGGGGTCAGCCGGCTGTGTCGGTTCGCGCGGCGTCATAGGCCTCGATGATCCGGGCAACGAGCGGATGGCGCACAACGTCGCGGGCGCCGAACCGGGCGACCTCGACCCCCTGCACGCCATCCAGGATCCGGGTCGCCTCGACCAGGCCCGAGCGCACGCCGCGCGGCAGGTCGATCTGGGTGACATCGCCGGTGATGGCCATGCGCGCGCCTTCGCCCAGGCGCGTGAGGAACATCTTCATCTGCATCTCGGTGGCGTTCTGCGCCTCGTCCAGCACCACAAAGGCATTGGCCAGCGTCCGCCCGCGCATGAAGGCGAGCGGTGCGATCTCGATCTGCTTTTCCTCGATCATGCGCGCAACCTGCTTGCCCGGCAGAAAATCGTTCAGCGCGTCATAGAGCGGCTGCATGTAGGGATCGACCTTCTCCTTCATGTCGCCGGGCAGAAAGCCCAGCCGCTCGCCCGCCTCGACCGCCGGGCGGCTCAGAATGATCCGCTCGATGCGCCCGTCCATATGCATCGACACCGCGGTGGCGACGGCCAGATAGGTCTTCCCGGTGCCCGCCGGCCCGACCCCGAACACCAGCTCTCGGTCAAAAAGCGCGCGGACATAGGCGCGCTGGGCATCGGTGCGGGGCTCGACGATGCGCTTGCGGGTGCGGATCTCGACCGCCCCGCCGCGGAACATCTCCATCTGGCCATCCGGGTGGGGCAAGGCCGGCCGGTCCATGCGCAGCGCCGCGGCGATGTCGCCATCATCGATGCCGCGCCCGGCCTCCAGCCGGCCGTAAAGCCGGCGCAGCGTCTCCTCGCCGCGGGCGGTCGCGGCAGCCTCGCCATGCAGCTCAAGCGCATTGCCGCGGCGCAGAACCGTGATCGAGAGTGCTTCCTCGAGCCGTGCAAGATTGCGGTCGAACTCGCCGCAAAGCTCGATCAACAGCCGGTTGTCGGGAAACTCGATCAGGCGTGGGGACTCAACGCCGTCCGCCGTCACGGCCTAGCTCGCAACTTGGCACTCCGTCCTTGTACCAGCCCACATCGCTCCGCACCGTGCCGCGTTGTCGGCCTGCCGGCAAGTGAAATCACCCCGCATCGCGCCATACGCACCCGTCAGCTGGCCAGGGCCCCGGCCAGCGAGTTGGGCATGGCCGCGGTGATATGCGCCGTGACGATGCGGCCGATCCCGCTTTCCGGCGCGTCCAGAAACACCGGCTGAAGATAGGGCGATCGCCCGGTCAGCTGGCCGGCCTCGCGGCCGGGTTTTTCCAAAAGCACCGGCAGATCGCGCCCCACCATGCTGGTCTGAAAGGCTTTTTGCTGCGTGCCGAGCAATGCCTGAAGCCGTGCCAGACGGTCTGCCGCGGCCTCGGCCGGCACCTGCGCACGCTCGGCCGCCGGGGTTCCGGGGCGCGGCGAGTAGCGGAAGGAATAGGCGCTTGCATAGCCGACGGCACGCACCAGGGCGAGCGTCTCCTCGAACTCGGCCTCGGTCTCGCCGGGGAAGCCGACGATGAAATCGCCCGAGATTGCGATGTCGGGCCGCGCCGCCCGGATGCGCTCGATCAGCCGGATATAGCTTTCGGCCGTGTGCTTGCGGTTCATTGCCTTCAGCACCCGGTTTGAGCCTGCCTGCACCGGCAGATGCAGATAGGGCATCAGTTTGGGCTCATGCGCATGGGCCTCGATCAGCGCGTCGCTCATGTCATTGGGGTGCGAGGTGGTGTAGCGCAGCCGCTCCAGCCCGTCGATGCCGGCCAGACGGGCGATCAGATCCGACAGGCTGACCCCGTCCGGGTCGCAATAGGCGTTCACATTCTGGCCCAGCAGCGTGATCTCGACGACGCCGCGGGCGACGAGCCGGCGGGCCTCGGCCTCGATGCGGGCGGCCGGGCGCGAGACCTCGGCGCCGCGGGTGTAGGGCACAACGCAGAATGTGCAGAATTTGTCGCAGCCCTCCTGAACGGTCAGAAACGCGGTCGGGGCCCGACGCGTGGTCTGCGCCTGGGGCAGATGGTCGAACTTGTCCTCTTCGGGAAACTCGGTGTCGATCGCGGGCACGCCGCGCGCCGCCTTTTCCAGCAGCGCCGGCAGGCGGTGATAGGCCTGCGGGCCGACCACCAGATCGACGGCAGGCTGACGCTGCGCGATCTCGGCGCCCTCCGCCTGGGCCACACAGCCGGTGACCCCGATTTTCAGATCGGGATTGGCCTGTTTGAGCGGTTTCAGGCGGCCGAGCTCGGAATAGACCTTCTCGGCCGCCTTTTCGCGGATGTGGCAGGTGTTGAGGAGGATGAGATCCGCCTCGTCCGGACTGTCCACAGCGCTGTACCCGGCTGAGCCGAGCGCGTCGGCCATCCGCTCGCTGTCATAGACATTCATCTGACAGCCGTAGGTCCGGATGTAGAGCTTCTTCTGCGCAGTCATTCGGTTGCGTCCGCTCCCGGCTCGACCCAGTGTGGCGCCCGTTTACGAGAACGGTTCCCCCACTGCAAGCTGCGCATCTGAAAGGGACGTTACTTCTTGGGCTTGCGGCCCAGTTCGTTTTCTTTTGCCAGCGCCTGGCGCTTGCGCGAATAGCTCGGCGCGACCATCGGATAATCCGACTTCAGACCCCATTTGGTGCGATACTGTTCGGGGGTCATGTTGTAGGAGGTGGCAAGGTGACGCTTGAGCATCTTGAGCTTCTTGCCGTCCTCAAGGCAGACGATGTAGTCGTCCGTCACAGATTTCTTGATCGGCACCGACGGGACCAGCTCTTCGATCTGCTCTTCTTCTTCCGTCGCGAGGTCGTGGAGTTTGGTGTATATCGTGTGGATCAGATCCGGCAAATCCGAGGTTGCGACCGCATTGTTCGCGACATGCGAGGATACGATTTCTGTTGTCAGCGCGAGAAGTTCCGTCTTCTCGATCTGTGCCTCTGTAGTCATTTGACTGCTTTCCTTTTCTTGTGTCATGATCCCCTGCATCCGCCTTTACCCGCTTTGGGTGGCTTTCGGTTACTTGTGAAGTCGGGAGCACAGGGCGGGATATAAACAGTTTAATCTCAAAAGCAAAGCATTAAATTATTCGAGGTCGAAAACCCTCACGATCTGTTGCGCGGATCGCAAGGAAAGAGCCGTTTTTCGAGACGGGCGACCAGTCCATGTAAGTATTTAAGTCACACTTCTTGGTTGTGTCTGATCAAGAAACCAGGAATGCGGGTTTTGGCGCCGCAAGCCCATGCGCGGAAAAACCGATTCTGTCGGCCGCGCAATCGGATTAAGAGTCAGCCATGGAACCGCAGCTGCCCACGCGCCGCGAGATCGATCGCCTGCCTCCGGGGCCCATCGCGGTTGTGCTGGCAGAGGATGGCTGCGAGCTCGACAGCACCCTGGCGCGCTGCCGGACACTCGGGTTTGCCGCGATCCTGCTGCTGCGCGATCCGGTTTGCGCGCAGCCCGCGCAGGAGCGGCTGGTGCAGGTCGATGCGCTTGTGCGCGATCGGGCGCATGCGGCAACGCTTCTGACCCGGCTGCACCGGCCGCTTGCCGGCCGCTGGATCATGCCGATCTTCAACGCCGAATACCTCTTCTACCCCTATTGCGAAACCCGCTCGGTCCGCGACCTGGTAAGCTTCATGGAAGAGGAGCGCCGGCGCTCCGTCTTCGGCATCACCGTCGATCTTTATGCCGAGGATCTGGAAGCGGCCCCCGACGGGGTGTCGCGCGACGCGGCCGGGTTCGACGCGCTGGGCTATTTTGCCTTCGACCAGAACGATCCGCCGCTGCCGGTGCGCAGCCGGCTTTACGGGGGGGTGCGCTGGCGGTTTTCGCATCTGATCCCGCAGCATGGTCAGCTGCTCAACCGACCCGCGCTTTACATCGCCGAGGCGGGTCTGGCGATTGACGCGGCGCTCGCGCTCTCCGATCCCGACCTGAATGCGCCCTCCTGCCCCTGGCACCGCAACCCCACCGCGGCGATCCTGTCGTTTCGCGTGGCCCGTGCCGTGTCGATGGGGCCCAGCTCGGCCGACGGGCTGGACGGGTTTGTGTGGGAGGGCACGCGGCGTTGCGCCTGGCAGTCAAGCCAGCTCGTCGATCTTGGGTTTATGGAGCAGGGCCAGTGGTTTTGACGCGACCCCGGGCCCGATGGGCGGGATCCGCCTGCACGGGAGTTTGAGCATGGCCCGACCTGTCGCTTTGCTGACGCGCGCCTGGCCGGCGGCCGCGATCGATGCGCTGGCGGCGCATTTCGAGGTGGTCGCACCGGGCGAGGACGCCCCGGTTGCGCCGGACGATCTGCGCGCCGCACTGGGCCGGTGCGATGCGCTTTTAAGCACGGTGACCGACCGGCTGGATGCCGCGGCCCTGGCGGGCGCGTCACGGACGCGGATCATCGGCAATTTCGGGGTCGGGGTCAGCCATATCGATCTGGAGGCCGCGCGTGCGGCGGGGATTGCCGTGACCAACACGCCGGATGTGCTCACCGATGCCACGGCCGATCTGGCCATGACGCTGCTGTTGATGTCTGCCCGGCGGGTGAGCGAGGGTGAGGCGCTGGTCCGGTCCGGGCGTTGGTCCGGCTGGACGCCCACGCAATTGCTGGGCAGCCATGTGACCGGCAAGACCATCGGCATTGTCGGGATGGGCCGGATCGGCCAGGCCACCGCGCGGCGGGCGCAACAGGGGTTCGGCATGCGGGTTCTCTACACCAGCCGGTCGGGCCGCGAGGTCGATCTTCCCGGGGCGCGCAGGGTGCCGCTGGAAGCCCTGCTGGAGGAGGCCGATTTCGTCTCGCTGCATTGCCCGGGCGGGGCCGAAAACCGCCATCTTGTCGATGCCGCAGCGCTGGCCCGGATGAAGCCCGGCGCGCATCTGATCAACACCGCCCGGGGAGAGGTCGTCGATGAGGCCGCGCTCGTTGCCGCCTTGAGCAAGGGCGTGATTGCCGGTGCGGGTCTCGATGTGTTTGAGGAGGAGCCGAAGCTGCATCCCGGGCTGAGCGGCCTGCCCAATGTCTCGCTCCTGCCGCATCTGGGCAGCGCGACGGTTGAAACGCGGGTCGCGATGGGGCTGCGGGTGGTCGAAAATCTGGTGGCGTTCTTTGAAGGGCGCGCGCCGCGGGACCGGGTGGCCTAGCCGGCCCTGGCTTGTCTGCGCCCGATGGCTGCCTGCCGGCGCGGGATCCGGGCAGTGACGGCCGGTCGCCCGGCCTTTTCGGGCGCCGCGCAGGTGGTGGATTTGGGACGCCTCCGGCGGGAGTATTTTTGCCAAGAAGAAGGCGCGGCTGGGTCGTTCCGGCGAAGGCGGGGACGATGGCAGGCGGGGCGATGGCGGGCGGGGCGGTAACAGGCGGGGGCGATGACAGCGGCGGGCCGGGCCGTGCGCTGGGTCAGGCGGGGGCACAGGCCCGGATGGCGCCATCGCGGGCGAGCTCGGAAAGGCCCGCGCCCCCGGCCGCAAGATGGCTGGCCATGGTTGCACGCATCCGCGGGTCCCAGAACTGGCGGATATGGGTTTCGACCCCCGCCACCGCCTCATCCGGCGGGTAGGCGCGGTTGAAATCGGCGATCTGGTTGGCCATGCGGACAAGGTCTGCTTCGGTCATGCGGCGGGCACCCCCGAGATCCCCGACGTCTCCCACGTCTCCGGCGCAAAGACCATCACATCCCCGCCGGCGCGGGCGGCCAGACCCATGCCGGCGCGGGCCGCCACGCGCAGGGCAAGCGCCGACGGTGCCGAGAGGGCGGCCAGGAAGGGGGCGCCGAGCATGGCCGCCTTTTGCACCATCTCGACACTGATGCGGCTAGAGAGCAGGACAAACCCCTCGCGCGCCGCGCGGCGGCTGCGGGCCAGCGCGCCGCCGAGCTTGTCGAGCGCATTATGCCGCCCGATATCCTCGCGCGTCACCAAGATACCGCCCGAGGCATCGCAAAAGGCCGCCGCATGGGTGGAGCGGTTTTCGGCATTCATCGCCTGGGTTGCGGCCAGCGCGTCAAAGGCGGATGCCAGCGCGGCAGCTGTGGGGCGCGGGCCTCTGACCTGGGGCGGGCGGGGCAAGGCGGCCGCCACGGTCTGCGCCCCGCAAATGCCGCAGCCGGCGCGGCCGGCAAAGCTGCGCTTGCGCGCCGCGACCCGGGCCGCCTGGGCCGGATCGACGGCCAGATTGACGACAAACCCCTCGGCCGCCTCGGCAATGGCCAGCCGGGAGATCTCATCGGGCGCGGCGACAATCCCCTCGGTCAGGGCAAAGCCCAGCGCAAACTCCTCCAGATCCGCCGGTGTGGCCATCATCACCGCAAAGCTCTCGCCATTGAGCAGAAAGGCGACCGGCACTTCCTCGGGCACCCGCCAGAGCGCCTCGCGGCCCGTGCCGAGCCGGCCCCGCACCAGGGGCGAGGGGTCGGGCAGCGGCCCGGTGAGATCGCGCGTCGCGCTCATTCCGCAGCGACCGTCCGGTATTGGGTGGCGCGGAGCGCGTCAAACCGGGTCTTCCAGTCCGAGGGCATGTTGGCCTTGGTCACCTGCACCGCCGTGACCTTATATTCGGGGCAGTTGGTCGCCCAGTCCGAAAACTCGGTGGTGATGACATTGGCCCCCGAGGCCGGATGGTGGAAGGTGGTGTAGACCACCCCCTGCGGCATGCGCTGCGAGATCTCGGCGCGCAGGCTGATCGCACCCTTGCGGCTGCCGACCGAGACCATGTCGCCCTCGGCCACGCCACGCTCCTCCGCATCATGGGGGTGGATCTCCAGCACATCCTCCGCATGCCAGCGCGCGTTCTCGGTGCGCCGGGTCTGGGCGCCGACATTGTACTGGCTGAGGATCCGCCCGGTGGTCAGGATCAGCGGGTAATAACGGTTGGTCCGCTCGTCGGTGGCCACATATTCGGTGAGCATGAAGCGGCCCTTGCCGCGCACGAACCCATCGACATGCATGATCGGCGCGCCATCGGGATGCGCGTCATTGACCGGCCATTGCAGGCTTTCGCGGTCCAGCCGGTCATGGGTGACGCCGGCAAAGCCGGGGGTCAGTCGGGCGATCTCGGCCATGATCTCGGCAGGGGTTTCATAGCCCATCGGATAGCCCATGGCGGTGGCAAGCCGGCAGACGGTCTCCCATTCGCTGAGGCCGGTTTTCTCGCGCATCACCGGGCGCACCCGGTTCATCCGCCGCTCGGCATTCGTAAAGGTGCCGTCCTTTTCCAGAAACGAGGTACCGGGCAGGAAGACATGCGCGAAGGCCGCGGTCTCATTGAGGAAGAGATCCTGAACGATCACACACTCCATCGCCTCCAGCGCGGCCTGGACATGCTGGGTGTTGGGGTCGGATTGGGCAATATCCTCGCCCTGGATGAAGATCCCCTTGAAGCTGCCATCGAGGGCTGCGGCCAGCATATTGGGAATGCGCAGCCCTGGCTCGGGGTCGATGGTCGCGCCCCAATCGGCCTCGAACTGTTCCCGCACGGCGGTGTCGGAGATATGGCGGTAGCCCGGCAGCTCATGCGGGAAGGAGCCCATATCGCAGGCGCCCTGCACATTGTTCTGCCCGCGCAACGGGTTCACGCCGACGCCCTCGCGCCCGATGTTGCCGGTCGCCATGGCCAGATTGGCCATCGCCATGACCATGGTGCTGCCCTGGGAATGCTCGGTCACGCCCAGCCCATAGTAAATCGCGCCATTGGGCTGGGTGGCAAAAAGCCGGGCCGCCTTGCGCAGGGTCTCGGCGGCCACGCCGATGGTCTCGCTCAGCGCTTCCGGGGCATTGCGCTCCTCGGCCACAAAGGCCTTCCAGCGGGCGAACTCCGCCGGCTCGCAGCGCTCTGCCACGAAGGCCTCGTCGACCAGCCCCTCGGTCACGATCACATGCGCCAGCGCATTCATCACCGCCACATTGGTGCCGGGGCGCAGCTGGAGGTGCTGGGCCGCGCGGATATGCGGGCTTTCGACCAGATCGATGCGGCGCGGGTCGATCACGATGATCTGCGCGCCCTCGCGCAGCCGTTTCTTCATGCGGCTGGCAAAGACGGGATGCGCATCGGTCGGGTTGGCGCCGATCAGCAGGATCACATCGGCCTTTTCCACCGATTTGAAGTTCTGCGTGCCGGCCGAGGTGCCGAAGGTTTGCTTCAGCCCATACCCGGTGGGCGAGTGGCAGACCCGCGCGCAGGTGTCGACATTGTTGGTGCCAAACGCCGCGCGGATCATCTTTTGAACCGTATAGACCTCCTCATTGGTGCAGCGCGAGGAGGTGATGCCCCCGATCGCGCCCGTGCCATAGGTCGCCTGCACCGATTTCAGCCGCTCGGCGGCAAAGCCGATGGCCTCATCCCAGCTCACCTCCCGCCATGGGTCGGTGATCCGCTCGCGCAGCATCGGGCGCATCACCCGGTCCTTATGCGTGGCATAGCCCCAGGCAAAACGGCCCTTCACGCAGGAATGCCCCTCATTGGCGCCGCCCTGTTTGGAGGGCACCATGCGGATCACCTGATCGCCCTGCAGCTCGGCGCGGAACGAGCAGCCCACCCCGCAATAGGCGCAGGTGGTGTCGACCACGCGGGTCGGCAGGCCATGGGCGAGCACCGATTTTTCCTGCAGCGTGGCGGTGGGGCAGGCTTGCACGCAGGCGCCACAGCTCACGCAATCGGAGGAGAAGAAATCATCGCCCAGCGCCCCCGCCGAGACGCGGCTGTCAAAGCCCCGCCCCTCGATGGTGAGCGCAAAGGTGCCCTGCACCTCTTCACAGGCCCGCACGCAGCGCGAGCAGACGATGCATTTGGAAGGGTCATAGTCGAAATAGGGGTTCGACTGGTCGACCGGCGCCTTGGAGGACGCGTCGAAATGGTTCTCGCCGGCCATGCCATATCGGACCTCGCGCAGCCCGACCTGGCCGGCCGTGTCCTGCAGCTCGCAATCGCCATTCGCGCCGCAGGTGAGGCAGTCAAGCGGATGGTCGGAGATGTAGAGCTCCATCACCCCGCGGCGCAGTTTCTCCAGCCGGGCATTCTGGGTGGTGACCTGCATGCCGGCGCGCACCGGGGTGGTGCAGGAGGAGGGGGTGCCGCGCACCCCTTCGATCTCGACCAGGCACATCCGGCAGGAGCCCCAGCTTTCCAGCATATCGGTGGCGCAGAGCTTGGGGATGTCGCGGCCGATCTCGGCGGCCGCGCGCATCACGCTGGTCCCCTCGGGCACGGTCACCTGCTGACCATCGATGAAAAGCGTGACCGGCGTGCCGTCGCGCTTTTTGGTGCCAAGGTCGGGGATGGGGTGAAAGGTCATGGGGCTCACTCCGCAGCGACGCTGGATGCGCGGTCGAAATCTTCGGGGAAAAGGCGGATCGCCGACATCACCGGCATGGGCGTCAGCCCGCCCATGGCGCAAAGCGAGCCGTCGCGCATCACCTCGGCAAGGTCCTCGATCAGGGCGATGTTGCGGGCGACATCCTCGCCGCGCAGGATCTTCTCGACCGTTTCCTTGCCGCGGATCGCGCCCAGCCGGCAGGGCGTGCATTTGCCGCAGCTTTCGATCTCGCAGAACTCAAAAGCAAAGCGGGCCATGCGCGCCATGTCGACGGTGTCGTCGAAGACCACGATGCCGCCATGGCCCAGCATCGCGCCTGCCTCGGCCAGATCCTCATAGGTCATGGGCAGGTCGAGCATTTCGGCCGAGACATAGGCGCCCAAGGGCCCGCCAAGCTGGACCGCGCGCAGGGGCCGGCCGGTGGC
>JBCBKN010000063.1:0-15056 GCA_038521775.1 Pseudomonadota bacterium
ACCTGGGCCGCGTCCTCGGCCAGGGTGAGGGCCGCGGCAATGGCGGCAAACACCAGCGAGATGAGGATCGGGATGAAGGCGTATCCATGCTCGATTTGCAGGATTGCGGTGGTGTAGCCGTATTGAAGCTGGTCGCGCATGCCAAAGAACATGCGCCAGGCCAAAAGCGCCATAAAGCCCAGCGCAATCAATGCCGCGAGGAGCGAGAAGCGCGCGACCCAGCGCCGGGAGGCGCGCGAGGTGAAGATGTCGGCGGTCACGTTCGAGCGGGTGATCTGGCAATAGGGCAGGAAGGCAAAGACGGCGATACAGACGCCCATTTCGGTGAGCTCGAAATCGCCCGGCACGGGGCTGGCAAGCCAGCTTGGCAGCAGTCCGGCCAAGCTGCCCTGTTCGTTGAGCGTGAAGAGCGCGGCGCCGACCACCGAGAGCACATTGACCAGCACGACCCCGGTCAGAAGCAGCCCGCCCAGCAGCGCCCAGGCCGCGAAGATCCGGCGGAACAGCGCAAACCGCTCCGCCGGGATGGTGTCGTCCGTCGGCATCGCCTCAGTTGCTGACGGTGTTCGCCGCAATGGCGGCCCGGGCCCGCTCAACCAGATCGGTGCCGTCAATGCCCTTGGCGTTGACCTCTTCGACCCAGCGATCAACCACCGGTTCCAGCGCGGTCATGAAGGCCTCGGTCTCGGCCGGGGTCAGGGTGACATGTTCGCGGCCGGCTTTGACCGCCATGTCGATGCCGAAATCGTCGCCAGCGCGCCAGATCTCGCCGACCTTGCCCCACCAGTCGCGGCCCGACGCGTCGCGGAAGGCCTTCTGGATGTCGGCGGGCAGGCTGTCCCAGCGCGCCTGGTTCATCGACACCTGAAAGCTGGTCGTGCCCAGACGGGTCTGATCATGCCCTTCGATGAAATAGCTGATCTGGTTTTGCAGCTGCAGCGGCGGGATGATCTCCCAGGGCAGCAGCGTCGCATCGACCACCTTCTTGGACAGCGCCTGCGGCACCTCGGGCACCGGCATGGCCAGCGGGGCTGCGCCCAGCGCCTCGATCACCCAGCCGCCGGTGCGGGTCGGGATGCGGATCTTCATGCCGGCCAGATCATCGGGGCTGCGCACCTCCTGATCGACGGTCATGATCGCCTGCCCGGCATGGACATGCAGCCACATCACCTCAACGCCCTTGTACTCCTGGGCCAGATCGCTTTCGAACATGTCATACATGGCCAGGTTGGCGGCCTTCACATCGTTGCGAAAAACCGCAGGAAGTTCAAAGACTTCCGTACGCGGGAACAGGCCGGGCGTGTAGCCGTTCACAGTCCAGACAATGTCGACCACGCCATCGCGGGCCTGCTGGATCAGTTCGGGCGGACGGCCGCCCAGCGACATGGCCGGAAAGATCTCGATCTTCACGCGCCCGCCCGAATTCTCCTCAACCTGCGCGGCCCAGGGGGCGAGCATGTTGCGATGTGCGGGCGAACGTTCGCTCAGCAGATGATGCAGCTTGAAAGTGAACTCCTGCGCGGCTGCGGGCAACGCACAACCCAACGTAAGCACGGATGCGGCGGCAAGCCGCGCAAGGTCACGACGGTTCAGCATGGTTGTCTCCCCAGAAATCCATCGGAGCCAAGACCCACCCTTGGCGCCGAACGCGCGAACTTTGTCGCAAGAGCGGGGGCGACTTGTCAACGCAGGGATGGCGCGCTTGAGGCGCGGCCGGTGCGCCCACAGGCGCAGAGAGAGATCGGCCCCGGGCGGACGACTTGGCCGATGAAGCGGCGCGAGATGAAATCGCGGAAAGAAACAAAAGTCGCGGGCGACTTGCAAAATGCGCGCGTGCCGTGCTGCCGGACGGGAGGATCCGGGCGCTGCGCGTGGCACCAGTTGGCCGGAAGATCCGGGTGGAAGGTCTGGGCAGAAGATCTGGGCAGAAGATCCGGGCGGAAGATCCGGGCGGAAGATCTGGGCGGAGGGTCACCCCGCGTCCTTCGCCCGTATTGCGGCCGCCCGGACGGCCCTGCGCGCCCGTCCCGTGGCCCGCGCCCGTCCCGTGGCCCGCCTCGCGCCCGTCCCTGGCGCGTCTTGCGCCCGTCCTGTGGCCCGTTTTGCGCCCGTGCTTCGGCGGCTTCTCATGGGTGACAAGCGGACGTTCAAGGCCCTGGGCCGGTTGCGGCGCGGGTCATCAGGCGATGGTCATGGCCCCGATTGCGGCCCGACGTGGCCCGACTACGGCCCGAGACGTGTCGACGCGTGTCAACCCGGGCCAACGCCGCCCGAGGCGTGTCAACCCGGGCCGGGCCAGTTCGGGCCGCGGGCGCTCTAGTCATTGTATTAAGACGCGTTCTTGGCTCAAAGGCCGGGGGTGCCGCCATGCCCCGGATGCGAGGCCCAATGGCCGGACCCGACCGTTGCGACCATCGTTGCGACCCACCCTTGCCACGCACCGCTGCGACACATCGATGCGGCACTCGGTTGCGGCGCCGGGTGGCGGATCAGATCGGTTCAGCGGATGCCCGCGCCGACAGTCCGTGCAGTCCGCGTGTGGGGGCGTCACGCGCGGGGTCTTTCGGGGCTGGGCGGATTGGTCACTGTTCAGGGGTCACGCCAAACCCTGGCGCGGGAGGGGCGGACGCCTCCCGCTTCACCGCGGCGCAAGCGCATCTTGCGGCCCGGTGGGACGCGCCCTGGGCCGGGGGGAAGCACGAGGCAAAGCGTGGGACGAGAGCGGGGGGCGCGGGCCGGCGGGTAGGCGCGTCGGAGGGGCAGGCGCTGCGGCCGGGCCCGGCCCAGCCCGACTGGACCCTGTGGATCGGGTGGACCCACCGGCCGTGGGCTCGGCCCTCGCTCTGGGTTTAGCCCAGGGCTCGCCCCAGGGCTCACCCTAGGGCTCACCCCCGGGCCCTAGCCCTGGGCGGAGCTGTCCTTGCGCGGCTTGTAGCTGGTGTTCTCGGCAATGCGTGCCGATTTGCCGCGGCGGCTGCGCAGGTAGTAGAGCTTTGCGCGGCGGACCTTGCCGCGGCGCACCACGGTGATGCTGTCGATATTGGGCGAGTGGAGGGGGAACACACGCTCGACCCCTTCGCCGAAGCTGATCTTGCGCACGGTGAAGCTGGCGCCGATGCCATGGCCGCCATTGCGGGCGATGCACACGCCCTCATAGGCCTGAACGCGGCTGCGCGTGCCTTCGATGACCTTATAGCCCACCCGCAGCGTATCGCCGGGGGCGAAATCCGGGATCTCCTTGCCGAGGGTGGCAATCTGCTCGGCCTCGAGCTGCTGAAGAAGGTTCATTGGCCTTCATCCTTCTGTTGCCCGCCTGCTGGGGCGGCGTTTGATGCGTCCGAGCGCTCTGGCCCATCGTCCGGGCCGCCACCGGTTTGGCCCCGGTGCGCCCGCCAGAGATCGGGACGTCGTTCCCGTGTCAGCGCTTCGGCCTGGGCGCGCCGCCATGCGGCGATGCGGGCATGATGGCCGGAGAGAAGCACCTCCGGGATCGCACGCCCTTCCCAGACCTGTGGCCGTGTGTAATGCGGGTGCTCCAGCAGGCCGGCGGCAAAGCTCTCCTCCTCCGCCGATGCCGAATTCCCAAGAACGCGGGGTATAAGGCGAAGCGTGGCCTCGATCAAGGCCATCGCGGCCAGCTCGCCGCCCATCAGCACGAAATCGCCGATCGAGACCTCTTCGAGGTGCCGGGCCTGCAGGACCCGCTCATCGATGCCCTCGAACCGGCCGCAGATCAGCGTGACGCCGGGGCCGGCCGCGAGGGCCTGTGCCCTGGTCTGGGTGAAGGGCCGGCCGCGGGGCGAGAGCGCGAGGAGCGGGCGGTCGGGGGGCGCGGAGGCGGTGAGGTGATCGACCGCGCGGGCCAGCACATCGGGCCGCATGACCATGCCCGGCCCGCCCCCTGCGGGCGTGTCGTCGACGGTTCGGTGCCGGTCGGTGGCAAAGCGGCGGATGTCGGTGACGGCCAGGCGCCAGAGCCCGTCGGTCAGCGCCCGGCCGGCAAGGGCGTGGCCCAGCGGGCCGGGAAACATCTCCGGATAGAGGGTGAGTAGCTGGGCCTCCCAGGCGCCGTGGAGCGGTTTGCGCTCCATCAGGCTGCGCGGGGCGGCCGAGGCGGCGATGCTCAGGCGGCCATGGCTGCGCGCGGCGCCACGGTCGCGCTCCGGGCCGGTGCCGCTTGGCGGGTTGGGCGGGGTGGGCGGGTCAAAGTCGCGGGTCATGCCGCCCCGCCCCGCCGCCCGGGCGCTGCGCCTTTGGCCGCGCGCGCTTCGGCCGGGCCGTTTTCGGATATGTCGTCTTCGGGTGTCCCGTCTTCGGATGCGCCGTCTTCGGATGTGTCGCCTGCGGGTGCCCCATCTTCGGGTGCCCCCTCTTCGGGTGCGCCGGGCCGCGTGTCCCCAGGGCTGCCAGCCTCATGGTCACTATGACCTTTACCTTCTCCGTCGCCGTCATGGTCGCTTGCGCCGTCACTTGCGCCGTCACTTGCACCGTCACTGGCGCCGTCACCGGCACCGGCATCCTCCCCCGCCGTGGCCTCCGCCTCATCGGGCAGATCGACCACGATGCGACCGGCGGCAAGATCGACGGTGGGCACGAACTCCCGGGTGAAGGGCAGCATCAGCGGGGTTTTCAGCCCGGGCCCGGCGATCTCCAGCACGTCGCCCGCGCCGTGATCGGCAATGCCGCGCAGATGTCCCAGCAGCGCCCCGCCCGTGTCCTGCACCGGCAGGCCCAAGAGATCGGCATGATAGAACTCATCCTCGGGCAGGGCCGGAAGCTGGGCGCGCGCGACAAAGAGCCGCGTGCCCTTCAGCGCCTGTGCCGCGTCGCGCTGGGTGATGCCCGAGAGGCGGGCGGCAAAGGCCCCCGAAATGGGCTTGCCCAGCGTGACGGTGAATTCGCGCCCCTGATCCGTGCGCAGCGGACCATAGCCGGCGATGTCGCGCGGGTCGGCGCAAAAGCTCTTCAGCCGCACCTCGCCGCGCACGCCATAGGCCCCGGCCACCGCCCCGACACAGACCAGATCATCTTCGGCTGCCATCGCGCCCTTTCCTGCCGCGCGGCACGGCCGGCCCCGGCGCCCCAAGCCCCCGCATGCGGCGCGCGGGTGGGTGGGCGGGGCGCGACGCGTGCGGGGGCTATTCGGCCGCGGCCTCTTCGCTTGCCGTCTCGGCGGGGGGCGCTGCGGCTTCGGCGGCCGCGGCGGCTTTCTCGGCGCGCTCCTTGGCCCGCTCCTGCGCCTTCTTGCCCGGCTCGCCCTTCTTTAGATTGGCGCGGGCGGTCTTGGCATTCACGCCGGCCGCCTCGAGGAAACGCGCCACCCGGTCGGTGGGCTGGGCGCCTTCGCTCACCCAATACTGCACCCGCTCCAGATTGAGCTTCACCCGCTCCTCGCTGTCCTTGGGCAGAAGCGGGTTATAGGTGCCCAGCTTCTCGATGAAGCGCCCGTCGCGGGGCATGCGGCTGTCGGCCGCGACGATCGAGTAGAAGGGGCGTTTCTTTGACCCGCCGCGGGCGAGCCGGATTTTCATGGACATGCGGTTTTCTCCTTATTGGCGTCGCTTTGGGGCCTCAGCCCCGGATTTGCTCGTGATGCCGGATGACCTCGGCAATCACGAAATTGAGGAATTTCTCGGCAAAGACCGGGTCGAGCCCGGCCTCCTCGGCCTTGGCGCGCAGCCGCGCGATTTGCGCGGCCTCGCGGTCGGGATCGGCGGGGGGCAGATCATGCGTGGCCTTCAGCCGGCCCACGGCCTGGGTTTCCTTGAACCGCAGCGCCAGGGTGTGGATCAGCACCGCGTCGAGATTGTCGATCGCGGCGCGATGCGTGGCGAGGAGCGTTGCGGCACGGGTCGGGTCGCTCATCCCAAATCCTCCCGGGGCAGGTCTTCCATGGGCATATGGCGATAGACGATGTCATCGGGATGGGGCGGCGTCGTTGCAGTGTCGCGCTGCGCGCCGAGCCGTTCGGCCAGCGCGATCGAGCGCGCATTGTCGGCATCGATATAGCTGACCGTGCTGGACCAGCCCAGATCGCGGAAGAGATGCCGAAGGCAGGCGCGGGCGGCTTCATAGCCGATGCTGCGGCCCTCGGCCTCCTCCCACAGCATCCAGCCCATTTCCGGCTCGGGCCAGCCGGTGGGACAGAACGGGCCGATGATGCCCAGGCAGCGATCCGAGCCCCGCTGCGTGACCGCAAACCCGCCATAGCCGCGCAGATCCCAATGCGCGACTTCCGCGGCAAAGACCTGCCAGGCGCGGGCGGGTTTGAACGGGCCGCCGATCCGGTCGGCGCGCGGCGAGAGCAGGAAGTCCATCGCCCCCGCCTCGTCCCGCGCGGCCGGCCGGCGCAGGATCAGCCGCTCGGTTTCCAGCCGCTCGATCATGCGGGCCTCTCGGGCCGGGGATGGCGAAACACATAATCTTCCGGATCGGGCCGCGGGGCGGCATCGTCGCGCACCGCGCCCAGCCGCTCGGCCAGCGCGATCGAGCGGGCATTCTCGGGGTCGATATAGCTCACCGCCGTTTCCCAGCCGAGATCGCGAAAGGCATGGTCGACGCAGGCCCGCGCGGCCTCATAGGCAATGCCGCGCCCCTCGGCCTCGGGCCAGATCAGCCAGCCGATCTCAAATTCCGGCCAGGTTGCGGGGTAATAGGGCCCGACAATGCCCAGGCAGGTGTCATCGCCCTTCATCGTGACGGCAAAGCTGCCAAAGCCGCGCAGATCCCAATGCCCGAAATCGGCCGCCCAGCAGGACCAGGCGATATGGGTTTTGAAGGGCCCGCCGACGAATTTCGAGCGGTCGGATTCGTAAAACGCGACCGCGCCTGCCTCATCGGCGCGGGTGGGGCGGCGCAGGATCAGCCGTTCGGTTTCTAGGCGTTCGATCATGGGGCCTCCGGTCCCGGATGGCGCCAGACATAAA
Organism: Pseudomonadota bacterium; assembly: GCA_038521775.1. Classification (GTDB taxonomy): domain Bacteria; phylum Pseudomonadota; class Alphaproteobacteria; order Rhodobacterales; family Rhodobacteraceae; genus J013. Next base: position 6,927 of record JBCBKN010000063.1, read on the forward strand.
GCTCGCCCGCCTCGGCATGCATATAGCTGCCGTCGCGCGTGGCGCCCATGCGCTGGGCCAGCGCGATGGAGCGGGTGTTGTCGGGCGTGGTGAGGCTGACGGCGGTGGTCCAGCCCAGCACGTCATAGGCATAGCGCCGGGCGGCGAGTGCCGCCTCATAGGCCACGCCGCGGCCTTCGGCGGCCTCAAAGACCGACCAGGCGATCTCGGGCTCCGGCCAATCCTCGGGGCGGAACGGGCCGACAATGCCCAAGGGCGCATCGGTGTCGCGGTCGGCGACCAGCCAGCGGCCAAAGCCGCGCAGCTGCCAATGCCCGATCACCGCGGTCAGCCGGGTGAAGGCGGCGTCGCGCGAATAGGGCCCGCCCACCCCGGCCGAGCGGGGCGAGGCGCAAAACGCGGCATAGGCCTCGAAATCGGACCAGCGCGGGGCACGCAGGCGCAGCCGGTCGGTTTCGACCGTGGGGATCTCGATAAGCGTGGGCGCGGCCTGGGTCATGCGATGGTCCATGAGAGCTCAGAGCTTGCCGGCAAAGCGCAGCATGGGCGAGGCGGCGGCCCGGGACATCAGGGCCGGCACGTCGAGCCGCCAGCAATCGGGCGCATCGAGGCTGGGCCAGTTCCAGAAGGTGAGGCCCAGATGGGTGAAGGACAGGCCCGGGCCGTCGAGCCGCCAGTCGCGCCAATCCTGCGCCGCGTGGCAAAGCGGGCAGGTCAGAACCGGATGCGTGCCGTGCTCAAAGAACCCGCCGATCCCGTCAAGCACCTGCGGCATCATCCGGTCGGGCCCCAGGCTGCCGGCGCAGGACGGGCAGGTAAAGCCGTCGACATCGTCGAATTCCAGGCCCGAGACCGAGGGGCCCTGCGTGACCTCCAGCCCAAGCGGCACCGCCTGCATCGGCCAGAGCCGCGTGTCCAGGCTGTTGGGCCCGTAGAAGGGCAGCGGGGGATAGGCCTCGGCGGTGCGCAGCTTGGCCTGTTTTTCGGCCCGGGTTTCGGGCTCGGCCTCGGGCAGCACATCCTCGATCCGGGCGGCACCCCAAAGCACCCGGGCCGGCGCGTTCTCGCGCGCCACGATCTCGGCCGCCCAGAGCGCCTGCAACAGCCGGTCCTTGACCGCAGCGCTGCGGTCGGGGGCGACATGCGGGAAGGTGAAGGTCTCGTAGGCCTCGCCCATCACTTCTTCTTTCCAAAACCGGCAAGATTGCCCGGCAGCTTCACACCGCCCGGGGCGCCGGCGCCCGGCAGGCCGGGAAAGCCCGGCGGCAGCGCGCCGGGGGCCGCACCCGGGCCCATCCCCGGCATGCCGCCGGCCAGCGCGGCAGGGTCCATCCCGCCCTTGCCCATCATCTGGGCCATGGCCGCGCGCATGCCGCCCTTCTTGCCCATCTTCTTCATCATATCGGCCATCTGGCGGTGCATTTTGAGCAGCTTGTTGACCTCGGAGACCTCGACGCCCGAGCCCCGGGCCACGCGTTTCTTGCGGCTGGCCTGCATCAGATCGGGCTGGCGGCGTTCCTTTTTGGTCATCGAGCGGATGATGCCGATCTGGCGGCGGATGACGGTGTCGTCGAACCCCGCGCCCTCCATCTGTTTGGAGAGTTTGCCCATGCCCGGCAGCATGCCCATGATCGACTGCATGCCGCCCATCTTGACCATCTGGTCGAGCTGGCCGGCGAGGTCGTTCATGTCAAAGCGGCCCTTCTGGAACCGCTTCATCATCCGCTCGGCCTCTTCGGCCTCGATGGTCTCGCGCGCCTTTTCGACCAGCGCCACGATGTCGCCCATGCCCAGGATGCGGCCGGCGACGCGTTCGGCATCGAACTCTTCGATCGCGTCGAGCTTCTCGCCCACCCCGACAAAGCGGATCGGCTTGCCGGTGACCGCGCGCATGGAGAGTGCGGCCCCGCCACGGCCATCGCCATCCATCCGGGTCAGCACCACGCCGGAGATGCCGATGCGGCCGTCGAAATTCTCGGCCGTGTTCACCGCGTCCTGCCCGGTAAGCCCGTCGACGACCAGCAGCGTCTCGCGCGGGGCGGCCACGTCGCGCACCGCCGCGACCTCCTCCATCAGCGCCTCATCGATGGAAAGCCGCCCGGCAGTGTCGAGCATATAGACGTCATAGCCCCCCAGCGCGGCCTGCTGTTTGGCTCGCTTGGCGATCTGCACGGGGTCCTGGCCGGTGACGATGGGCAGGGTGTCGATGCCCGCCTGCCGGCCCAGAAGCGCGAGCTGTTCCATCGCGGCGGGGCGCTGGGTGTCGAGCGAGGCCATCAGCACCCGCTTGCCCTCGCGCTCGGCAAGCCGGCGGGCGACCTTGGCGGTGGTCGTGGTCTTGCCCGAGCCCTGCAGCCCGACCATCAGGATCGGGGCGGGCGGGTTGTCGATCTTCAGCCGGCCGGGCTCGGCCTCGCCCTGCAGGACGGTGATCAGCTCGTCATGCACGATCTTGACGACCTGCTGGCCCGGGGTGACCGATTTGATCACCGATTGTCCCGTCGCCTGGCCCTGCACGCGCTTGATGAAATCGCGCACCACGGGCAGCGAGACATCGGCCTCCAACAGCGCCACGCGCACCTCGCGCAGCGCGGTGGTGACATCGCCCTCGGTCAGCGCACCCTGGCGGGTGAGCTTGTCGAGCACGCCGGACAGACGTTGGGACAGGGCTTCGAACATCGCTCTCTCCTCGATGATGCGGTGTTTCCCCATATGGGGAGGCCGCACCGGCTCCGCTTGACCCGGAAACGCAGAACCGCGCCGGTGGGCGCAACGCGCTGACCGGCGGCGATCCCGACAGCAGCCGGGACCGGAAGGCCCAGGGGCATTCCGGAGATGGGCGGGAGTTACCCGGAATCGCCTGGCCGCGTCAAGCGCAAGGCGCGGCCGGGCGGGAGGGGCAGGGCTCGATCCTACCCGACCTGCCGTTCGACTGGCCGGGTGCGGCCCGGGCGTGGCGTTTGGGAGAGCACCGGGGCAGGCCGCGCCGCTGTGTGGCAGTGGCAAAGAAAAACGGGCCAGCAATGAAAAACGGCCCTGCCACGAGGGCAAGGCCGTCACTCCCCAGGCAGTATGCTCTTGGTCTCTATAATGGCGTGGCCCGTTTGGCGGTGTGGCCCGTTTGGCGGCGTGGCCCGTTTGGCGGCGTGGACTGTGTCGCGGCGTGGCCCGTTTGGCGGCGTCAGTGCACCAGCACCGCATAGCTGCGCGAGCGCGAGTTGCGCAGATCGTCGAGCACCGAGCCGACATATTCGACATGCAGTTCGGCCTCGGTGATGTCGCTGTTTTCGCAGGGCCGGATCTGGCGCGGATCGGTGCTGGTCGTGTAGGCGGTCGCGCAGGTTTCCACGACCGGCGGGCGGGTCATGAAGACATCGACCACATCGACGACATCGACCATGAAGCTGGCCAGCCCGTCGCCGGCATCGATGGCCTGGCGCGCGCCGCAATCGACGACCGAGACGCGCAGGCGCCGCCGCTCATACCCGCTCATATCCACCGACGGATAGGCCGCGGCGAAATTGTCGGGCCAGGTGCGCACGAAGTTGTTTTCGACGCCGTTCCAATCCTCGCCCTGGCTGGCCTCAAAGGCATGCAGCGCGGTCTGCAGCCGTTCGACATTGGCATAGAAGGCATAGAAGGTGTCGTTGCTGCCGGTCAGGACCTGGCCGTCGATATCGGTCACATCGGCCTCGTCGATGCCCTCATTGGCCGCGATCTGGGCCACCACGCTGGGCAGGTAATAGTTCGCGGCATAGTCGATGGGCTGGATGTCCTCGCCATAGATCGCGCCATGCAGGCCGAAGGCCAGACAGTCGGATTCAAAGCAGGGCGGGCTTTCCATCGGCCCATGCGCGCCGGGCGAGACCGGAATGTGGTTCTGGCGCGAGGCCGGCCGGGCCGGATCGCCGGCATAGGCGGTGAGGATCTGGGCGCGTTGCGCGTTGGCCTGATTGGCCAGCAGCATGCCCATCGGGCCGGGGTTTTCCGCCTGCAGCCGCGCGATCAGGGCGTTGTAATAGTCATTGACCTCGTCATAGCGGATCATGCCATGCACCGCGGCGATGTCGGGATAGAACATCTCGCTGCGCTGCGGGCCGCTGGCCAGGGTCGGATCTGCGGTCAGCACCTCGGCCATCTCGGCATCGTAAAGGTCAAAGCGCACATTGAGACCGGTCACGACCGTGTCGGGCGAGGCCTCCTTGACGATCAGCTCGTCATTCACGCAGGTCAGCCCGGTATCCACGACCGCCAGCAGGCATTTGTCGCGCAGCGCTTCGAGGGCCGCGCCGGTCTGGCCGGCATAGCCCGGCAGGGTCGTGGGCTCTTCGCAGGCGCCGCTGTCGGTCTGGCCCAGCGCCACGGGGTTCTTGATCAGACCGACCCCGATCTGGGTGGCGGTCGTGCTGAGCCCCAGCGCCTGAGAGGCGGTCATGCGCATGCGAAACCCGTCGCCATAGTCAAAGACCGAGTTGAGGCTGCGCGTGGTGTCGTTTTCGAACGGGTTGCACATGACCAGGGTCGAGATGCCCTCGCAGGTCACCTGCTTGCGGGTCGCCACGGCATAGGCGCCGATCGGGATCTCGTTGATCGAATTGGAGATGCCGCCGACGCTGATGTCGAGCAGCGAGGCGCGCACCGAGGCGGGCTGCGCGATGGCCACGACATGGGTGGCGAGCACCGGGTCGGTGGTGGTCAGCGTGCCGCCGGTGACCAGCGCATAGTCGAACATGCCATTGGCATCGGTCGGCGGGCCGGACAGAAAGATGAGCTGCGCGATCTGGAAATCGCCGCCGCCCTGCGTGAAGATCGAGGTCTTGGAGACCCCGTTGGCCGCGGCGGTCGCCCGCTCGATCGCGGTCTCGGCGATCTTGACCCCCTCGGCATCGCGGCCGTCGCGCTGGTCAAGCTCGGACGCCGCGGCAAGTGCCACCTGATCGATGTAGGATTGCATTTGCGAGTGCGCGCTATAGGCACGCCCGAAGTCGATCACAAAGCCGATGGCGCCGAAAAGCATCACCGAAAAGAGCAGGACTTGAATCGTGACCAGCCCCTGAACGTCTGATGCAAAACGGCGGAACCGTCTGACGAGACACGTCGACATGTCATACACCCCAAGCACTACGCAACCCACCACCCAGGGATGTAAATTACGCCCCGGCACACTTCAGGTCAATTCACAGCCGCTTCAGAATTGGTGCAAAATAGAGGTATTCGAGTGGCTTGCTGCCTGATTCTGCGGTTGAATATGACAATCTGAGGACAAATGCGGCAGCGCAGACCAAACAGATTGCAACAGTTTGAAACAGTGCCGGCGGTGCGTCGAAAAACCCCCGCGCTGCGTGAGCTTCCTCTCAGACAGACAGAATCACCGGGCCTTTCTTGGGTCGTCCCTGGGTCATGCCAGCGCTGAGCCTTGCAAACCGGCCACGCCGCTGCAGCCAATGCGCCACAGCTTTGCGGAGTGCCTTACCCCGCCCCGGGCGAATGCGCTAAACCCCGCTTTCATGTCAGGCCACGCATCCTCAGGTCCGCTGCATGTCTATCGCCGGCTGCTGGGCGCCGGCGAGCTGACCGACGATTCCGCCCAGCGTCTTGCGGTCGAAAAGCTGCAATTGCTGCACACGCGACTGGCCGATTACGACCCCGCGCGGCCCAAACGGGTGGGCATCGGGCTTTTTGGCTGGGGGCGCGAGCGGATCCGCGAGGCGGAGATCCCGGGGCTTTACCTTTTTGGCGGCGTGGGGCGCGGCAAATCCATGCTGATGGATCTGTTCTTTGACGCAGCCCCGGTCGGCCGCAAGCGGCGGGTGCATTTCCACGCCTTCATGCAGGAGGTGCATGCCGGCATCGCCCGGGCCCGTGCGGCCGGCGCGCGCGACCCCATTGCGCAGGTCGCCGAGGAGGTCGCGCAGGGGGCGACCTTGCTGTGCTTTGACGAGCTGCAGATCACCGACATCACCGATGCGATGATCGTGGGCCGGCTGTTCGAGGCGCTGTTTGGGCGCGGCGTGGTGGTGGTGACGACCTCGAACCGGCCGCCGGACGATCTTTACAAGGACGGGCTCAACCGCGATCTGTTCCTGCCCTTCATTGCGCTTTTGAAGGAGCGGCTTGAGGTGCATGAGCTGGCCAGCGCGCGCGATCACCGGCTGGGCCGGGCGGTGGGCGCGCAGGTCTGGTTTTCCCCGCTCGACGCGCAGGCCGCCGCCGCTATGGATGCGGAATGGGACCGGCTGGCGGGTTCTGCCGGGGCGCCGGCGACGCTGGATGTCGGCGGCCGCAGCCTGGTTTTGCCCTTGCTGGCGGGGCGGGTGGCGCGGGCCAGTTTTGCGGCCTTATGCGAGGCGCCGCTGGGCGCGGCCGATTACCTGCGCATTGCCGAGCGGGTGGATTGGCTGCTGCTCGACGCCGTGCCGGTGCTGTCGAATGCGCGTTTTGATGCCGCCAAGCGGTTCGTCACGCTCATCGACACGCTTTATGAGGCGCGGGTGCGGCTGGTGGCCTCTGCCGAGGCCGAACCCGAGGCGCTTTATGCCAAGGGCGAGGGCGCGTTTGAGTTCCGCCGCACCGTCTCGCGCCTGCATGAGATGCAATCGGCCGAATGGCTGTCGCCTGACTGAGCCGCGCGCCTTCCTTTGGCGGGATGCGCCGCACCGGGTCCGGCCGGAAGAGAGGGTCCGGCCGCTATGTCGTCAGGCGGGCGGCGCCTCCTCGGCATCGCTGCGCTGGGCAAACCAGGTCTCGTTGCGGGTGAGCACCATGGTCACGGTCACCGCGAGGAAGGCGAGGATCGATCCGGCCAGCAGCGCATATTCGGTGCTTTGCAGAATGAAGAAGAGCGTCGCGTAGAGCAGGATCAGGATCGCGATCAGCAGGCTTGATCGTCGGCCCAATCGCAGCGAGGCCACCGCATAGAAGGCCAGCAGCCCGATCGTGGCGAGGCTGGCCAGCCCATAGGCGGGGGTAAAGCCGATCTGTTCGGCAAAGCTGAGCAAGAGCAGGAAGAACACGCATTGCGCCACGCCGATCAGCAGATATTGCGCGGGGTGAACGGGCCGTTTGGAGAGCCCCTCGGTCAGGAAGATGGTCAGGAAGGTGAGCGCGATAAAGAGGATGCCATAGCGCGCCGCCCGGCCGACCTTTTGGTAAAAGCTCACCGGGTTGTAGAGCGAGAGGCCAAAGCGCGACGCGTCGATCTGGTTGAAGTTGCTGGCGCCGCGGACCATCTGGGGCAGGTCGCGGGCCAGATGCGGTATCGACCAGGCCGCGGTGAAGCCGGTCTCGGTGACCTCGCGCGTGTCGGGCAGGAAGGCGCCGTCAAAGCTGGGATGCGGCCAGTCGCCGGTCATATCGATATCGGTTTGCCGGCCAACCGGGGCAAATTCCAGATCCTGCGCGCCATTGAGCGTGAAGACGAGGGTCATGGCGCTGAGATCGGTGCCGCGGGTCACCGGCGCATGGACCCCGCTTTTGCGCGGCAGGAGCGAGCCGGGCTCGACGGCAAGCTCGGCATCGCCGGTTTTCATGACCACGGCCGAGCGCAGACCGCGGGTGTTGCTCAGATGCAGCTCGACCCGCGCGCCGGTCCAGTCAAAGCGCTCGCGCTCGCCCAGCTCGCGCTCCAGCCCCTCGGTGTCAAAGTCAAAGGCCATGGAGAGATCGGCCGAATAGACCGGCACCTCGAAAATGCCGCGGGCGCGCATTTCGCTGCGCAGGGCGCCGTTCAGGGTCAGGCTGCGGGGCATGACGATGAGCGGGGCGGCGTTCTCGATGCGGGTGGTGGTGGTGACCTCGTCGCCGTCGCGCGTCTCCTCGACCACCTCGCGCTCAACCGGGATGACCAGAACCGGGCCGGTCAGCACCTGCCGCCCGCCCCATTGGCGGGCAATCTCGCGCAGCGTTTCGTCCTGCAGCCCGGCGCGTTCCTCGATGATCAGGGCAATGAAGATCAGCGGCACGAACATCAGGACGACCAGGCCGCACATGATGCCGAACCGCGTGGCGCGGTCCATCAAAAAGGACTGCTCGCTCATCGGATGCTCCATCTCGGTTTGCCCCCTGCTAGCGAAGCGGCTGTCACCGGGCAAGGAAAAGCTGGTGGATCTGTGACCTTGGCCACACTACCTC
>JBCBKN010000064.1:0-14952 GCA_038521775.1 Pseudomonadota bacterium
AAGCCCCTCGGTCACGCCCGGCTATTGGCGCGCACCGGCACTCACCGCCGCGGCTTTCGATGAAGAGGGGTTTTACCGGATCGGCGATGCGATGCGCTTTGCCCAGCCCGACGATCCGTCGGCTGGCTTTCTGTTCGACGGCCGCCTTGCGGAGAACTTCAAGCTGCGCACCGGCACCTGGGTCGCCGTGGGCGCTGTGCGCGAAGGGCTGGTCAATGATCTTGGCGGGCTGGCGCGCGACGCGGTGATCGCGGGTGAGGACCGGGAGGAGCTCGGCGCGCTGATCCTGCCATCGGAGCCCGCGATGTGCGCCCTCCTTTCTGTCGGCAACGCGACAGCGCCTGACGGTGCGGCCCTTGCCGCGCATCCGCTGATCCGCGCCGAACTTGCCCGGCGGCTTGCGCGCCACGCGGCCGCGGCCACAGGTTCGGCCAGCCGGGTCACGCGGCTGATGGTTCTCGACACCCCGCCCTCCTTCGATGCAGGCGAGATCACCGACAAGGGCTCGCTCAATCAGCGCGCGATTCTGAGGCATCGGGCAGAGCTGGTCGAGGCGCTTTTCGGGCATGACCCCCGGGTGATAACGCCCGCCGATGCCGCAGCCGCGGTGTGAAAACCCAGATCCGCGCCATGCCTGGCGCCATCGCGTCATTTGCCTCGGGCTTGAGGACACGCAATGCGACCTGGGGCCTGCTCACGCCGGGCTGACCCGCCCAGATCCGGCCTGCTAGGTCCCGCCTCAGGCCCGGTCAATCAGCAAGGATGCGGGCGGCGATCTCCTCAGCCACCAGCGGGGCAAGGATCGCCCCGGGATGCGCAATGGCCAGATGCACCCCCTCGGGCGGCACCAAGCTCGGCGTCAGAGGGCGTGCAACCTCGCGCGCCCAGATCGTCGCAAGCCCCCCGGCATGGGGAAAATGCGCCCCAATCGCGTCGGCCGCGGCGGCGGCATGCTCGGCCTCGGTCACACCGCTTTTCACCCCGCGTGCGAGCAGAAGGGAGAGATCCGCAGCCTGCCGGATCTCGATGCCCGGCCCTTGCAGGATCGCATGGGCCAGCCGGTGCGGCCGCGCGAGACTGGCGCGCACAATGACCGCGGGGGAGACGGCGTGGCGCGGCGCATCCGAACCGCCGGTCAGATGCGGGCACAATCCGAAGGCCGCGCCCGTTGCCAGAACCACCGCATCGGCCCGGATCTGGCCGGCCGATGTGTCGACGCCGCTGACCCGCTCTCCCGCGCGCTGTAATGCGAGCGCGCTGACCTGGCTGTGAAACTCGGCCCCGGAGGCGCGGGCCTCGTCGATCAGGGCGGCGCAGGCCAAAGGCAGATCGACGGCCAAATCCTCGCTGCTGACCACGGCAAGCTGCGGTCCGAACGGCGCCCGCAACCCGGGCGCGCACTGCGCGAGCGCCTCGCCCTCGACGATATGCACCTGCTCACCTGCCGCCGCACGCTCCTCGGCCAGGGCCAGGCTTGCCTCGGCCGTTGCCGCCCAGACCATTGCGCCGCACATATCGACACAGGTCAGATCGGGCCGCGATTTGGCCCAGCGGCGCCACAGCGACAGGCCGGACCGGCGGCGTGCATGGTCGCGTGTGCCCGGTGGCGCGGTGAGGCTGTTGATCCAGCCGAAGCTGTCCGCACTTACCCCTTGCCCCGCAGAGCCAGCGGCATCGATCACCGTGACCGACGCGCCGGCCTGGGCGAGCGCGCGGGCCGTCCAGGCGCCCATAATGCCGGCCCCGACCACAAGGATCCGCGCCCTGCGCATCAAACCGCACACGCTTTGAGGCCGGTGCCTGGCCCAATGCCGATCATACCAACACTCCGCATAAGATCAGGTGGCAAAGCCGATCAGCCGCAGGGCATGCAGCGTGGGTGCCAGAAGCCCGTCGCGCGAGCTTGGCACCAGCCCGTCAGGTCCGGGCAATAGCGGCCCGATCAGCCGCGCCTCGTCCAACAGCAACGCCGCCTCGCCGGCCGATGTCGCATTGATCGACACATTGCCCGCGATCTTTGACACGCCCTGGGGCTCGGCCCGCTCCAAAAACCCGGCATAGGGCGCGATGAAAACCGTGCCCGGCCGCGCATCGGTAATGATCTTGGTCTCCAAGGCATGCATCGCATCGCGGTCGCGGATCGGCAAAAAGAAATAGATCAGATCGTACCGGTGATAGCCGTCGAATTCGAGCGCATTGCCCTCGATGGTTGCAGTGTTGGATGTGTAGCGTGAGCTGAGCAATTCGCGCGAGGCCGCCGCATAGCCCGGATCCAGCTCCAGCCCGTCGGCCTGGGCAAAGACCTGGGCGGCGAGCACGACCTTGCTGCCCGCACCACTGCCGACATCGAGGAAGGACGCCCGCTCCGTCCGGCCCAGGGCCGCCAGCACGCGCCAGGCCACATGCACATGCGCCAGGAACAGGCTTGCGGCCAGCGGAATGTCGGCATGCGCCCCGGCCGCGATCGCCGTCTGGTCCTGATCGCCGCTGCGCGAGGACATGTGCAGCACGTCATAGGCCCGGTCGAGCACCCCGATTTGGCTGCTGCGCGGGTCGGCGCGGTCAAGCTCAAGATAGACCGGCGTGCGCGGCGCTTCGCAGACCAGCTCGATGGTCGAAATCGCCCGGCTTGCGCGGCGCAGATCCGCGCGCACCGACGCGACCAGACCGGCCGCCTCTTCCACGGGATCTTGCTTGTCGCGCTTGCGGATGCTGCGCGCACGAAAGCCCGGCGGAACAAATCCCCGCATCGCCCAGACCTCGCCCCGCAGCGCGTTCCGGCGTCGCTTGAGCTCTTCGACCTCTTCGGTCAGCCGGGTCAGGTCGCGGCTGCGCACCGGCAAGGTCAGCAGGCCGGTTAGGTTGTCAAGCGTGTTGCAAAACCGCTCACGCGTGGTCAGCAGCTTGCGCATGTGGTTACGCAACCTCTTGTCCTTGATCATCCAGCATCCTCGTTGCACTGCGCGGGGTCGCGGGCGGTGGAGCGCCGCCGGCGATGCAGTGCAGTATAGCACGCCCGGGCGGCATTGGCGTGAAACGCACCACAGAGCCCGTGATCTTGCGCGCCGATCGACAGGCGCCACTATGTCGCATGGGACTCCACGCGTGAACAAAACAGGAATATGCTGAGCCAATGGGATTCGCCGAGCTCTGCGTCACGACGAATTTTACATTTCTGACCGGTGCGAGTCATGCCGAGGAGATGGCCGCGCGGGCGGCCGAGCTGGGTCTGTCGGCCATTGCCGTGGCCGACCGGAATTCGGTGGCCGGGGTGGTGCGGGCGCATGCCGCGCTGAAGGATCTGGCGCGCGCGCAAACCTCGGGCGATGGCGATGGGGCGCGCGGCGCCGCGCCGGTGCCCGATCTGATCCCCGGCGCGCGGCTCTGCCTGGCAACGGGCGAGGAGATCACCGCCCTGCCCACCGACCGTGCGGCCTGGGCGCGGCTGACCCGGCTGCTCACCCTGGGCAAACGGCGCGCCGAGAAGGGCGGCTGCATCCTGCATCTCGACGATCTGGTGGCGGGTGCGGCGGGTCTGATCCTGCTCCTCCATCCCGGGCCGGTGACCGTGTCGCCCGATGGCGCACCCGATCCGCGCGGCATGGGGGCCGCGCTTGCAAAACGCTTTCCGGGCGATGTGTTTCTGGCCGCGCGGCCGCATTATGATGGGCAGGATGCGGCCCGGTTCGCACAACTCGCGGGATGGGGCCTGCCTCTGGTCGCCACCGCCGCCCCGCTGATGCACCATGCCGCGCGCCGGCAGCTGGCCGATGTGCTCAGCGCCATCCGCGAAGGCGTGACGGTCGAGGCGCTGGGCCGGCGCGCCCAGGCCAATGGCGAGCGCAGGCTGCGCAGCGAGGCCGAGATGCGGCGCTATTTTGCCGGTGATCCGGCGGCGGTCGACCGGGCTTGCCAGATCGCCGCGCGCTGTCGCTTTCGCCTGCCGGAGCTGTCCTATGAATACCCCGATGAGGTGCTGGCCGGCGAGGCACCGCAGGCCCGGCTGGAGCGGCTGACCGCCGAGGGGCTCGCCTGGCGCTATCCCGACGGCGCGCCAGACCGGGTGCAGCGGGTGGTCGCCGAAGAGCTGACCCTGATCGGCAAGCTTGCCTATGCGCCCTATTTCCTGACCGTTCACGACATTGTGGCCTTTGCCCGGTCGCGCGGGATCCTTTGCCAGGGGCGCGGCTCGGCGGCGAATTCCGTGGTTTGCTATGCGCTCGGCATCACCTCGGTCAGCCCCGAGATCGGCACCATGGTCTTTGCCCGCTTTGTGAGCGAGGCGCGTGACGAGCCGCCCGACATCGATGTCGATTTTGAGCATGAGCGGCGCGAGGAGGTGATCCAGCACATCTATGACCGCTATGGCCGGCACCGCGCCGGGCTTTGCGCCACCGTCATCCATTATCGCGGCAAGCGCGCGATCCGCGAGGTGGGCAAGGCGATGGGCCTTTCCGGCGACGTCATCGCAGCGCTCTCCAGCCAGATCTGGGGCTGGGGCTCGTCCGGCGTGGCCGATGAACGGCTGCGCGAGATCGGGCTTGATCCCAGCGACAAACGCCTGCAGCTCACGCTCGATCTCTGTGCCCAGATCCAGGGGTTTCCCCGGCATCTGAGCCAGCATGTGGGCGGGTTCATCATCACACGCGGCCGGCTTGACGAGCTGGTGCCCATCGAGAATGCGGCAATGGAGGACCGCACCGTCATCGAATGGGACAAGGATGATATCGACGCGCTGGGGATCCTGAAGATCGATGTGCTGAGCCTGGGCATGCTGACCTGCGTGCGCAAGGCCTTCGATCTGATCGAGATGCATCACGGCGTGCGCTATGCGCTGGCCACGCTGCCGCCCGAAGACCCCACGGTCTATGACATGCTCTGCGCGGCCGACAGCATCGGCGTGTTTCAGGTCGAAAGCCGCGCGCAGATGAACTTCCTGCCCCGCATGCGCCCGCGCTGCTTTTACGATCTGGTCATCGAGGTCGCGATCGTGCGGCCCGGGCCGATCCAGGGCGATATGGTCCACCCCTATCTACGCCGGCGCCGGGGTGAGGAGGAGGTGAGCTTTCCCTCCGACGCGCTGGGCGCGGTGCTGGGCAAGACGCTGGGCGTGCCGCTTTTCCAGGAACAGGCGATGCAGATCGCCATTGTGGGCGCGGGGTTTTCGCCCGAAGAGGCCGACCGGCTGCGCCGGGCGCTCGCCACCTTCCGCAAGACCGGCACAATCGGCAGCTTTCGCGAACGGTTTCTCGAGGGCATGGCGCGCAACGGCTATGAGGCGGAGTTTGCCGAGCGCTGCTTTTCCCAGATCGAGGGCTTTGCCGAATATGGCTTTCCCGAAAGCCATGCGGCCAGCTTTGCGCTGCTCGTCTATGCCTCGGCCTGGATCAAGCATCACCATCCGGGGATCTTTGCCTGCGCGCTTCTCAACGCCCAGCCGATGGGGTTTTACGCGCCCGCCCAGATCATCCGCGATGCGCGCATGCATGGGGTCGAACTGCGCCCCGTCGACATCAATCTGAGCTATTGGGACAATGTGATGGAGCCCGACGGGACGGGCGGTCTCGCGCTGCGGCTGGGGTTTCGCCAGATCAAGGCGATGCGCGAGGAGGAGGCGGTCTGGATCAGCGCCGCCCGCGGCAATGGCTATCCGGATGTCGAGGCGGTCTGGCGCCGCGCGGGCACGCCGCCGCATCTTCTGACCGTGCTGGCCGAGGCCGACGCCTTTGCCGGGCTGGGCATTGCGCGGCGCGATGCGCTTTGGGCCGCGCGGGCGGTTACCGGGGCGGCGCCGCTGCCGCTCTTTGCCGATGACCTGGATGGTGAGGGGATTGCCGAGCCGCCGGTCGCCCTGCCCGTGCCCACCGATGGCGAGGAGGTGGTCGAAGATTATCTCGCGCTGCGGCTCACGCTGCGCGCGCATCCGCTGGCGCTGCTGCGCGACCGGCTGACCCCCAGGGACCCGCCGCCCACCGCTCTGTGACCGGACCTCCGATCCCGATGCCCCCCGGCAAGCCTGTCCCCACCCTCCCCGGCCGGGCGCTGCGCGCCCGACCTCCCACAGGCCTGCCGGGGGGCAGAGCTCGCAACACAGAGATTGCGATACGGAGACTGCGACACAGAGACTGCGACACAGAACCCGCAGCAGCGAGCCTGAGCCGCAATGCGGCAAAGCCCCCTTGAGGCGCATGGGAGGGCGGCGGCGCCGCCCGGGGTGGGTGGGGATGCGGCTCAAGGGGGCTTTCTTACACAAATTGATATGCGCCACCTAAAATGCCGCATCTTCCAGGCGACGGGATGGGCCGGTATGCTGCGTACCTCTTCGAGCCAACAAAACGAAAGGAACAGGCGCATGAAAACGCTCTTGGCGGGAACTTGCGTGGCGGCCCTGATGCTCACCTCGGCCTGCGATCCCAACACCGGCCAGCCCTCGCAGCGCGTCGTCTCCGGGGCGCTGATCGGCTCGACGCTCGGCGCGCTTGGCGGCCTGCTGGTGGGCGGCAATGACCGGCGCAACGCGCTGGTCGGTGCGGGCATCGGTCTTCTGGTCGGCGCGGCGGTGGGCACCTATCTTGATGAGCGCGAGCGCGCGCTGCGCCGCGATCTGCAGGGCACCGGCGTCATCATCACGCGCTATGAGGACCGGCTGCAGTTGACCATGCCCGAGGGCATCACCTTCGACACCGACAGCGCCGCGCTCAAACCCTCGGCACGACGCTCGATCGGCGTGATTGCCCGCGAGCTCAACAAGGACCCGCGCTCCTATATCGACGTCATCGGGCATACCGACAGCACGGGCACGACCCAATACAACCAGCGGCTGTCAGAGCGTCGGGCCCTGTCGGTTCAAAGCGCGCTGGCACGCCGCAATGTCGATCCCGCCCGGATGGCCCATGCCGGCGCCGGTGAAACCCAGCCGATTGCAACCAACGCCACGCCCAACGGGCGGGCTCAGAACCGGCGCGTCGAGATCTTTATCTATCCCGCTTCCTGAAGCGCCGATACCGGCCGCGGATCGGCCGGCACAGCCCCGATCCGTTCCGGTGCCAGTCGGGTGAGGCGTGGCCAATGGCGCCGCGCCTCATCCGGGCTCAACAGCACCACGGCACGGGCCCCGTCGAGCTGGGACCTCGCCAGCATGGCCGCAAGCCCGGCCGGACTGCCGGGCAGCGCCGCGCGCTCGGCATCGCGGCGTGCAAGGTCGAGGGCCTCGGAGGCCTTGTTGCCGCCGATCACCAGATCCGCCGCCTGCAGCCGCCGCAATGCGCGCATTGGCAGGAGATCGACCGCATCGGGCAGGGCAATCACCGTCACCTGCCCGTCGCGCGGGCGCAGGGAGTGGGCCGATCGCCGGATCTCTGCCTCCGCCTCTGCCTGCGCACCCGACTGCCAGAGCTGTCGCGCCGGCCCGTTGAAAACACCCTCCCAAAACGCGCGGCGGTCTTTCGGGGCGACATGATCGGCCACAAAGCCACGCAACCCGCCCACGCAGCTGAGAAACCCGCCCAGTTCCGGCTCCAGCATGGTCTCCAGCTCGGCGCGGATGTCGCGCGCCAGCACCGGCGCCGTGCCTTCGGTGCCAATCGCAATGACCAGCGGGTCGCGGTCGACAATCGCCGGGGTGATGACATCGCAAAGCTTTGGCCGGTCGACCACATTGACCGGCGCGCCGGTCTGGGAGGCGATCATCGCGTCGATGCCCACGCACCCGGTGGCCGCAAAGACAAGATCGGCCCCGGCGACCGCGGCCTCATCCCAGACCGCGTTGACATGCTCCAGCCGCCCGCTGGCGACAAGCCCCGCAAGCTCTTCGGTCAGATCGGGCGCCATGACCTGGATCCGCGCCTCGGTGCGCAGGATCAGTCGGGCCTTTTGGGCCATCTGCTCGCCACCACCGGCCAGCAGGACCGTCCGGCCCGACAAATCGAAAAACAGCGGGAAATATCGCATCATCCACCTGTGGACTGTGATACCCGATAAATAACGCAGCACGCGTGGCAATCAACCGGCTTGCGGCCTGGGTGCGCGCTGTGTCAGACCCGCCCCATGATCGCACTTGAAACCGAACGCCTGCGCCTGCGCGGTTGGATCGATGCAGACCATGCGCCCTTTGCCGCGCTGAATGCGGATCCTGAGGTGATGGCCCATTTTCCCGCGCCGCTGAGCCGGGCCGAAAGCGATGCGTTGATCGCCCGCCAGCACCAGCGCTGGGCCGAGGATGGCATGTGCTTTCAGGCCATCGAGCGGAAATCCGACGGCCGGTTTCTGGGTCTGGCCGGGCTCGCGCAAGTGCGGTTTCCCGCGGCCTTCACCCCGGCGGTTGAAACCGGCTGGCGCCTGGCCCGCCATGCCTGGGAAGAGGGCTATGCCAGCGAGGCGGCGCGCGCCTGGCTCGACCATGGCTTCCGCACGCTGGGGCTGACGGAGATTGTGGCCTTCACCGCGCTTTCGAACACACGCTCGGCGGCCGTGATGGCGCGCATCGGCATGACCCGCGCGGCGCAGGACGATTTCGAGCATCCGGCTTTGCCGGAGCGGCACCCGTTGCGGCCGCATCTTTTGTACCGGATCACGCGGGGGGCGTGGGTTGCGCCCGCGACAAGCTCAAGCGCCGGCACGGCGCAGGAGGCCCACTGAGCCGCGGCACGACACCAGCTAGTCGCCACCATCGAGCGCCAGGAGCGCCGCAGGGTTGGGCAGATCATCCGTGCCCAGTGCGGCCTGCGGGCGGCCAAGCGCATAGCGGGTCACCCAGATCAGCCGCTCCTCAGCCCGGGTGATCGCGACATAGGCCAGACGTTTCCAAAGCGGAATGCCCGCCTCTGACCGGCCCGAGCGCGCCGCGGCATAAAGATCCGGCGCAAAGACCTGCACATCAGGCCATTGCGAGCCTTGCGCCTTGTGGATTGTCACGGCGGCGCCATGAAGAAACCGCGCGCCCATCGACGCGGCAAAGGGGATGAAGGGCTCCTCCTCGCCCGGCCGCTCAATGGCCACGATCGAGGCGACATTGAGCCGGGGATCTTCCGAGCCCTGCAGATGGATGCGGCTGAAGCCCTGTCGCCGCCCGGGGCCGAGATAGATCGCCGGTGCGCCCTTGATCAACCCCTTTGCCTCCAAGTCGAGCCGCCGCTTGCGGTGTTTGAGCGGCAGCTCCAGCCCGTCGCAGATCAGCGGCTCGCCCGGCAAAAGATCGTCCTCGGGCGCGTCATGGGCCGCACGAAACGCCCGGATCAGGCGGATGCGGGTCGCGTTGCGCCAGACCAGCACCGGGGATCGGGCCATCAGATCGGCATCGACCCGGGGCGCCACCACCACCCGCGGATCCTCGGCCGCGGCACGGTCGATCATGCGCTCAAACGCCTCAAAGCCCAGATCCTCATCCGACAGCGCATGGGCCAGATCGAGGATCGGGTTTCCCTCGGCCTGCCGGTGAATGCGCGACAGGCGCAACTGCCGCGCGGCTGGAAAATCGTCAAACACCATGCGTTCGGACTGTCCCACGGGGGCAAGCTGGGCGGGATCGCCAAACAGCACCAGGGTCGGAAAGATCTCGCGCAGATCGTCGAGCTGGCGCTCCTCCAGCATCGAGGCCTCATCGACCAGCCCCAGATCGAGCGGCGCATCGCGGCGTTTCCAGCCGGTGATGAAATCCGATCCGCGCAGCCCGGCGGCGGCCAGCGCACCGGGGATCGAGGGCTGACCGGCAAAAAAGGCATGCGCACGGTCGAGCGAGGCCTCGGTCATCCCTTCGATTTCCGGGCGGTCGCCCTCGCCGGCCAGCCAGGCGGCGACCTTTTCATATTCCGGATCATAGACCGGCGTGTAGAGGATGCGGTGAATGGTGGTCGCCGGCACGCCATGCCCGCGCAGGACCGAGGCGGCCTTGTTGGTCGGGGCGAGCACGGCGAAATTTCGGCGATCGCGCTTTTTGCGGCCTTCCCAATCGGCCGACACCGCCTCGACCCCGGCGGCCGAAAGCCCCTTGACGAGTTCGGCCAAGAGGCGGGTTTTGCCCGAGCCTGCACGGCCCAGCACGGCGGTCACCGCCGGGTCGGGCTCTGCCCCCAAAAGCACTTCGCCGCGGGCAAGATCGATGCCGGCGCCGGAAAGCTGGGCGGCGATCACGTCATAGGCTGCCGCCTGATCGTCGGAAAACTCCATGCGAACCCTGGCCAGAACCGTTCCGGCCAGGGTTCTAGCCGCTCAGGCCGGCGAGGACCAGTCTCCGGCCCTCATTCAGCGGCACAGATAAGCCCGTCATCGGCGGGCATCTCGGGGAAGGATTGCTCAAACCAGTGCGCCGCAAGCGCCGGGGCGAGGCCCGAGCGTGCAGCAATGGCGTCGCGCGCCTCGCGGTCGATCGGCCACAGACCGGCCGACACCGCCTCGGCACCCTCGCCGGCGCTGCCCAGGATCTCGGGCGCCCAGCCGATGGCGCGATAGATGCGGATCATGCGCGCGTCGAACACGCCGACCGCATGGCTGAGCCCGAAGCGCACGCCCAGCTCGCAGCCCGCCATCATCAGCGCGGCCGATACCGGCTTGATTGCGCGAAACCCGCCCTCCAGGCGCGGCGACAGGCAAAACCGGGTGCATTCCCAGATCAGCGGGCTTTCGATGTGAACATCGCCCATC
This sequence comes from Pseudomonadota bacterium, assembly GCA_038521775.1. Lineage (GTDB taxonomy): Bacteria > Pseudomonadota > Alphaproteobacteria > Rhodobacterales > Rhodobacteraceae > J013. The sequence continues at coordinate 10,639 of JBCBKN010000064.1, forward strand.
AGATCGCTGAAATGATCGTTGACCATGGTCCGGCCGGTGGTCGGCAGGATGCGCATCGACCCGCCATGGCTGCCATCGGGCTGTTGCCAGATCACATAGATCGGATTCTCGGCATCATACTCATCGGTCTCATACCCGCGACCGTCGACTGTAACGTCCCAGTTGAGACGGTCCCGAAACTGGGTTGTACGATCCTCAAACATGGTCTTTTCAAGAACAGGATGGTTGTGCAGTTCATCGGCGTAAATAAAACGTATCATTTTTGGGTCCTCTGCAAAATCTGTGCAGGGGACTTACGGCCGGACTGGTTAACAAATTGAAACCGAGCGCTCTAAGCTATTGGAACGCAACGGCTTATATTCTTGAGATGCTCAGAAGAGAATCTGTCCCGACGAAAGCGCAATGGCCACCGCATGGGTGGTGTTCAGACCGCCCAGCTTGAAGCGCGCGCTGTCGACATAGACCCGCAGCGTGTGCTCGGAGATCCGCAGCCGGTCGGCGACCTGTCCGCGCCCCAGCCCGCGGGCCAGATAGGTGAGCGCGTCCCGCTCGCGGGGGGACAGATCGCGGCCCGGCGCCTTCTCGCCCACATTCTCAACCTCAAGCACCTTTTGATGAAAGTAATGCGAGATGAGCATGAGATCGCGCGCGTAATCGCCGGTATACTGGCGCCATTTGTCGGGCGTGCTCGACTGGTTGACCGTAAAGAGCGCGAACTGCCCGTCGGGACCGCGGATCGGCAGCGAGTATCCCTGGTTGCCGAGCCCGCAATCGGCCGCCTCGCGCCGAAGCTTGCGGGCAGCGCTTCCCGACCAGTCAAGCCGGCTCCAATCGATCGGATGGAACCGGCGCAAGGCCGATTGCACCACCGGATCAACGCGGTAAAGCGCGTTGTCCTGGTAATGATCGACCCATTCATGCGAGTAGGTGAGGGCCGCATAGGGCGACCCGGCCAGATTGACGGCGTGATAGACGACATGCTCGACATCATAAATGCCGCGCATATCCTCGATGAGCGCCTGAAGTCCATCGCGGGTGCCGGTGCTATTCAACCCCTCGATGAATGTCTCGAGTCGTGGAGATGTACCCATTGGAAAGACCGCTAATTTCCCCCCGCGCCCGAATCTCGGCAGCTGCAACGATCATTGCATCGTCCAGAACCTCAATAAGTGCCGGAAACTTGCTGTTCTGGGCGCACTGACGAAGATCCGAGAGCACGTCGATTATCCATTCCTGCGTCATGGGTACTTTCTTTAGAAAGAGTTAACCGAAGATTAACTCGATAGTATCATTGGCTTGGCAGGCTCGACAGTCGCCAACCCTGCCTCCCCCAAAACAGCGAGTATCTGGCGTGCAGGCAGACGCAAGCCGCAGACGCCAAAAACAGACGGCGCGCAGGCCTTTGATAGAGACCTGCGCGCGATAGTCCTAAGAGCAGGTTAACAGCGCCTGCGTTGAGGCGCCTACATCTCCTGCGCGTCTTCCAGCGTCCGCAGCCCGGTTTTCGGGGCCGAGACCAGAACCGCCATGTTTCCCGGCTTATGCTGATTGCGCATCATCATCATATGGGCGTCGGGGATCTGCGCCCAGGGAAACACATCCGACATGCAGGGATCGAGCCGCCGCTCCACCATCAGCTTGTTGGCCGCGGCCGCCTGCTTGAGATGCGCGAAATGGCTGCCCTGCACACGCTTCTGATGCATCCAGACATAGCGGGCATCCATGGTCAGATTGTAACCCGTCGTCCCTGCGCAGATCACCACCATGCCGCCGCGTTTGACCACGAAGGTCGAGATCGGGAAGGTCGACTCGCCGGGATGCTCGAAGACCAGATCGACATTCACCCCTTTTCCGGTGATGTCCCAGATCGCCTTGCCGAATTTGCGGGCCTCGGCAAACCAGGCGGTGTACTCATCCGTGCCCACGGTGGGCAGCTGGCCCCAGCATTTATAGTCGCGCCGGTTGAGCACGCCCTTGGCGCCGAGTTGCATGACAAAATCGCGCTTGTCCTCATCCGAGATCACGCCGATTGCGTTCGCGCCGACCGTGGCGGCAAGCTGCACGGCATAGGAGCCCAACCCCCCCGACGCGCCCCACACGAGCACATTCTGGCCCGGCTTGAGCTCATGCGGGTGATGGCCAAAGAGCATCCGATAGGCGGTGGCCAGGGTCAGCGTGTAGCAGGCGCTCTCCTCCCAGGTCAGATGACGCGGCCGCGGCATCAGCTGGCGCGACTGCACGCAGGTGAACTGCGCAAATGACCCGTCCGGCGTCTCATAGCCCCAGATGCGCTGGCTGGGCGAATACATCGGGTCGCCGCCATTGCACTCCTCATCATCGCCGTCATCCTGGTTGCAGTGGATGACAACCTCATCGCCGACCTTCCAGCGGGTGACCTTCTCGCCCACCTTCCACACAATGCCCGACGCATCGGAGCCGGCGATGTGGAAGGGCTGTTTATGCCCGTCGAAGGGCGAGATCGGCACGCCCAGCGAGGCCCAGACGCCGTTATAGTTCACCCCGGCCGCCATCACGAGGACCAGCACCTCCTGCGCATCGGGCTCGGGCGTGTCGACCACCTCGATCTGCATGGCCGTGTCCGGCTCGCCATGCCGCTCACGCCGGATCAGCCAGGCATGCATCTGTTTCGGCACATGCCCAAGCGGCGGGATCGTCCCCACCGGGTAAAGGTCGGCGCCGGTCGCGCTGGTCTGCGGGGACGCGGCAAGTGCTTCGGTCGATGCCATCGGTCAAACTCCTTCAAGAGAACGTCGGTGAACGCGCGGGTTGGTACGTGCGGGCCAACAGGCCAGGCCCTGCAATGCTCACGAGCGCAATATTCGTTCGCCAGCAGCGCTGCGGGAGGAATGACATTACAACGGTCGCGAGGCAAGCCCGTTTTGCTGCATCGCAAGATAAACCCGCATAAGGCCTTGGTCACAAACGCAGCCGCGATCGCGAAACCGCCGGACAGGGATGTCGCCGCCCTGTCAGACGGGGCCAGCCACACGCAATGGGTGTGTGCTTCAGATCACAAATTGTCGTTAATTCGCCGTCACTTCATCGAGTTTGATGAGAATCAAGTTGTAGGAGTTCGGGGCAAATGGTAGCTCTTTTCGAGGTGGGGGCATCGCGCGCCCCGTTTTAGCTTACACGGAGTTCACTTATGTTTCGGACCCAACTCTGCGCGGCCGCGCTTGTCGTTTTGACCAGCATCGGTGCATCGGCCGCAACCAAAACCATCGATTTCGAAGCGTTTGCCCCCGGCACGGTTCTCAACGATGTCGATCTCGGCGGCGTCAAGCTCAAATCACAAGACAACATTCTCGTGAGCACCTCCGACCCGACGGGCCTGGGCCAGACCATCGAAAAAGACCCCTTCTTCGGCAAGCCCTACAAAGCCAAGTTCATGGTGTCGGGCGTTCGCAATGTCTCGATCGATGTGGGCGATTTTGGCGGTGACGAGGACAAGATGTTCCTCAAGGCCTACAACGCCTCGGGTGACATGATCGCCAAGACCAAGATCACGCTTGATGAATTCGCGAGCGATATGCTGACCTTGTCGGTGAGCACGACCGAAGACATCAAGCAGGTCGTTTTCGGCAGCAAGAATTCGCCCTTCCCGCATTCGGTCTATGCCGACAATCTGGCCTTCGATTATGCCGAAACCGCGCCGGTGCCGCTTCCGGCAGGTGCGTTTCTGATGCTCACCGCACTGGCCGGGCTCGGCTTTGTTGCACGGCGTCGCAAGGCTGCCTGAGCACGGCACTCTAACCGGACCGGACTGACCAAATCGAACGGGCCGTGCAGCCTGCTGCGCGGCCCTTCGCATGCCAGGACCCAACGCGCCCCCTATCAACGCGAAATAAACTTACGTTTTCGAATTTCCTTGCGTAATTTCCTGACGGGCCTAGAGTGCTGCAGCGCAGCGTGACCTGACAGAAAAGGCATAGAGTATGACCGATCGTTCCAGCGACCGACCCTGGCTGTTTCGCACCTATGCCGGCCATTCCACCGCCGCTGCGTCGAACGAACTTTACCGCGGGAATCTGGCCCGGGGTCAGACCGGTCTCTCGGTTGCCTTCGACCTGCCGACCCAAACCGGATATGATAGCGACCATCTGCTCGCGCGTGGCGAGGTTGGCAAGGTCGGCGTGCCGGTCGCGCATCTGGGCGACATGCGGACCCTGTTTCAGGACATTCCGCTCGATCAGATGAACACCTCGATGACCATCAACGCCACGGCCGCCTGGCTGCTCGCGCTCTATACCGCCGTGGCCGAGGAACAGGGCGCCGATGTCGCCACGCTGCAGG
>JBCBKN010000065.1:0-14927 GCA_038521775.1 Pseudomonadota bacterium
CATTCGAAATCCGACCGCAACCGCTATCGCAGCAAGGATGAGATCGCCGCCTGGATGGAGAAGGACCCCATCCCCCGCTTTGCCGACATGCTGGTCGGCCATGGCGTGCTGAGCGCGGCCGACGTGGCCGCCATCGAGGCCGAAGCGGATGCCGAGATCACCGCCGCCATTGCCTTTGCGCGGGCCGGCACCGATCCGGACCCGGCCGAGGTCACCCACGACGTCTACACCCCCGTCTACACCCCGGTCGACACCCGCGCCGATACCCCTGCGCACACTTCCTCCCACACCCCCGCCGGGGCTGTTGCGTGAAGATGGAGCCGCCCGGCGACGGCGCGCTGCGCGAGCTCTCCTATGCCGAGGCGATCCGTGAGGCGCTCGACATTGCCTTGGCCGAGGATCCGCGCGTTGTGCTGATGGGCGAGGATATCGGCGTTTATGGCGGGGCCTTTCAGGTGACCGGCGATCTGGTCCAGAAATACGGCGAGGAGCGGGTGATGGACACGCCCATCTCCGAGCTTGGCGGGGCCGGGGTGGCCGTGGGCGCGGCGCTGACCGGGATGCGCCCGATTTTCGAGTTCCAGTTTTCCGATTTTGCCACGCTGGCGATGGAACAGATTGTCAACCAGGCGGCCAAGCTGCGCTATATGCTGGGGGGTGCCGCCTCGGTGCCGGTCGTCATGCGCTTTCCGGCAGGCTCTGGCACCGGGGCCGCGGCGCAGCATTCGCAATCGCTTGAGGCCTGGTTTGGCCATGTGCCGGGGCTGAAGGTGGTGCAGCCGGCAACGCCGGCCGATGCCAAGGGCCTGCTCCTGGCCGCGCTCGATGATCCCGACCCGGTGATGATCTTCGAGCATAAGCTGCTTTACAAGATCAAGGGTCCGGTGCCCGAGGGGCGCTACACCACCCCCATCGGCACCGCGGCGGTGCGGCGCGCGGGCACGGATCTGACCATCGTGGCGACCTCGATCATGGTGACCAAGGCGCTGGCCGCGGCCGATGCGCTGGTCGACGATGGCATTGCGGCGGAGGTGATCGATCTGCGCAGCATCCGGCCCATCGACCGCGAGACGGTGCTGGCCAGCGTGCGCAAGACCGGGCGTCTGCTTTGCGTCTATGAGGGGGTCAAGACGCTGGGCATCGGGGCCGAGATCAGCGCCATGGTTGCCGAAAGCGACGCGTTTGATCATCTCGACGCGCCGATCATCCGGCTGGGCGGTGCCGACAGCCCCATCCCCTACAATCCCGAGCTTGAAAAGGCCGCCGTGCCGCAGGAGCCTGATATCCTGGCCGCCGCCCGCCAGCTGGCCCGTGGCGCGCTGTGATCCATGCCGACCGAGGTGATCATGCCCAAGGTCGACATGGATATGGCGGCCGGAACGCTGTCGGTCTGGCATATCGGCGATGGCGGGGCGGTCGAAGCCGGCGCGCCGCTTTTTGACATCGAAACCGACAAGGCGGCGATGGAGGTCGAGGCCCCGGCCTCGGGCATCCTCATGCATGTCGCCGCGGCCGGGTCCGAGGTGCCGATCGGCCAGCCCGTGGGCTGGATCTTTGCGGAGGGCGAGCCGCGCCTGACCCAAACGCCGGGCCATGCCCAGGCGGCGCAGCTGGATGCGAGCTCGCCCGCCGAGGATCCGCCCCTGCTCCTCCGCGCGACCGATGCGGTGGCCGATACGGCGGTTGCTTCGGCGGTCGACGCGGCGGTTGCTTCGGTGGTTGCGTCGGAAGTCGATACGGCGGTCGATGCGGTGGTCGATGCGGTGGTCGCGTCAGAGATCGATGCGGCCGTCGATGCTGCGGTCGATGCTGTGGTCGACGCGGCAGTCGATGCGCCATTGGGTGACGCGAAGCCCGCCTCGGGACCAGATGCGCCCGCCCCCGCGGCAGCACCAGCCAAAAAAACTGCCCAGCCCGATCGGCCGCGGGCCACGCCGGCGGCGCGTAAGGCTGCGGCCGCGGCACGCATCGCGCTTGCCGATCTCACAGGCTCGGGCCCGCGCGGGCGGGTCCAGCTTGCCGATGTTCTGGCCGCCACGCAGCCCGGTGATGCATCGGACGGTTTGGAGCCCGATGCCCATCGGAGGGCAAGCGCCGAGCCAAGGGGGCAGGACGCGCCGGGTCCCAAGGCCGCCTTGGCAGAGACCGACGCTGCCAAGCTGCGTCCGGCCGAACCGCGAATCGCACCCGCCGCGCACGCGACCCAGCACGCAACCCAGAACGCAGCCCAGAACGCGACCCAGCACGCAGCCCAGAACGAAGCCCCGCCAGACCATGCGGGGCTGCTGCGCAGCGGGCATGGCGATGGCACGCCCTTCCTGCTTCTGCACGGGTTTGCCGCCGATGCGGGGATCTGGTCGGCCCTGGAGCCGCGGCTGCCGCGCGGCCATCCGGTTCTGAAGCTGGAGCTGCCAGGTCACGGCCGGGCCGGTGCGGCCCAGATCGACGGTTTTGCGGCACTTGTTGCGCATATGCGCCGGGCGTGGGACGCGCTCGACCTCGATGCGGTGCATGTCGTCGGCCACTCGCTTGGCGGGGCGCTGGCCCTGGCGCTGGCCGACACCCGCCCGCGCCAGATCGCCTCGCTCACCCTGCTTTGCCCGGCCGGGCTTGGCCCGGACATAAACGGGCCGGTTCTGGACGGGATCTGCCGGTCGACCGGGCCCGAGAGCCTCGCGCCCTGGCTGCGCCAGCTTGTGGCCGATCCCGAGACGATCAGCTGGGGCTATGTGCGCGCCGCCGCCGCCGCCCGCACCGATGCCCAGCGGCGGGAAGCCCAGGCGCGGCTCTCTTCGGTGCTCTTTCCCGACGGCACGCAGGCCTTCGATCTGACCGCGGCGCTGCAGCGGCTGAGCTGCCCGACCCGCCTGATCTGGGGCAAGCGCGACGCGATCATCCCCTGGCGCCATGCGCTGAGCGCGCCGGGCCGGGTGGCGCTGCATCTTTTCGATGGCGTGGGGCACCTGCCGCAGATCGAGGCGCGCGACGAAATCGCTGGTCTCCTTGCCCAGTTTCCGTGACACTCGCCCCATTGGTGCAGCGCCTCGCGGAGCCCAGGCCGGTGGGACGGGGTCGCGCGCCGCAGGAAAGGCAGGGCCAGAGGCGGGAGACCGGTCGGGAGTGGCAGCTCTGACAGAACAGCACCGCATCCTGAGCCGCCGGCAATGACAGGGGTGGCTGGGATGAGCGCATGGGCACCGCCCCCCGCCGGTCGGAGGATCGGGTGACGCAGGCCGCGTCCCGACAGATGCGCGAGGCCGCAGATCCGCAGCAGGAGATGCGCGTTCGCGCCGCCTGGATCTACTATGTCGAGGGGCGCACCCAGAACGAGGTTGCCGACGCCTTGGGGCTCAACCGGGTCGCGGTCACCCGGCTTTTGTCCGAGGCGCGGCGCCGGGGTGAGGTTGCGATTTCCGTGGCCTCCGAGCTCAGCCCGCTCATCGCGCTGGAGCGTCGCCTCGAACGTCGGTTCGGGGTGGAGCGCGCGATCGTGGCACCGCTCAGCGTCGACGGAGCCGATCCGACCCCGGTGATCGCCGCGGCGGCGGGCCGGCACATCTCGCGCATGCTTGAGCCCAACATGACCGTCGGCGTCGGCTGGGGCCGCACGCTGCATGCAGCCCTTGCGCATCTGGAACCGCGGCGCGTGCGCAATCTGCGTGTCGTTTCGCTTTTGGGCGGGATTGCCGAGGCCAAACGCTTCAACCCGGCCGAGTTTGCCTGGCGGTTTGCGGAGTGTTTCGACGCCGAGGGCTTCCTCGTGCCCGCGCCCGCGCTTGTCGACAGCCCCGAGACCCGCCATGCGCTCTTGGAACGCTGCGGCATCGATCAGGTCTTCCAGATGGCCGAGGCCAGCGACATTGCCGTGGTCAGCTGTGGCGGCATCTCGACCCTGACCACCTCCTACCGGGTTGGATATGTCTCCGAGGCCGAGCGTCAGTCGCTGATCGATGCGGGGGCCGTGGGCGATGTGCTCTACACCTTTCTCGACCGTCAGGGCCGCGTCGTCGATCACTCGATCAACCGCCGCACCATGGCGATCGATCTGGCGCGCCTGCAACGGGTGCGCCGCCGGGTGCTGCTCTCCGGAGGCTCGGAAAAGACCGAGATCCTGCTGGGCGCGATTGCGGTGCTGGCACCGACACCCTGATCACCGACGAACAAACCGCCGAGCGGCTTTTGCAGCGCGACGCCGCACCGTAAGCGGAATTTCGCTTGATCCCGCGCACCTCTCTGCGCCATGGCTTGCGCCAACCTACAGTTGCGGCCGCTTGGGCAGGGAAACGGGACATGGGACGATTTCTGGGACTGGTTGGTGCCCTGCTGGTCTGGTGCGCGGTTGCCCAGCCCGCCAGCGCGCAGTTTATTCCCGACACCGGCTCGGCCGAGCCTGAGGCGGCGCCCGAGGTGCTGACCTCCGAGCAGGCCCGGGACATGGTCTCGCGCCTGTCCGATGCCGATGTGCGCGCGCTGCTTCTGGAACGGCTCGATGCGGTGGCCGAGGCCAATGAGGCCCAGACCCAGACCGAAAACACCGGCATCGCGACATTCCTGCACAATGCCACCCGCGGTGCGTTCGCCCAGATCGTGATTGCCGCTCAGCGCCTGCCGATCGTGGTCTCGTCGCTGGGGCGGGCCTTTGGCAATTTCTATGTCACGGTCGGCAATAACGGCCTTCTCATCATGCTGGTGGCGATGGGCGTGGGGATCATTGCCGGGCTGGCGCTGGAGCGACTCTTCAACCGCTTGACCCGCCGCTGGCTGGACCGCGCCGCGGCCCGGGGCGGCGATACCGGCACGCTGGGCGGCACCGTGCAGTTTCTGTTCGTGCGGCTGGGGCAGGACCTGTTTGGGGTGTTCCTGTTCTTTTTTGCGGCCAATTGGGTGGGGATCCGCACCGCCTTCTTCTTTTTCGGCGACTGGCCAGAGATCCATCTGATCGGCCCCACGTCCGAGCTCATCTGGGTCAATCTGATCGTGCTGCCAAGGCTGCTCTCGGCCTTTTCACGCTTTGTGCTGGCCCCACGCAGGCCGGAATTCCGCCTGGTGCACACCGATGACGCGACGGCGCGCTTCCTGCATCGCAACATGATCGGGCTGGCCGTCTTGATCGGCGCCTCGGTCGGGATCGTGGCCTTCAATGCGCAAAACGGGGTGCCGATGGGTGAAACCCGGATGGGCTTCTGGCTCAACGCCGCGGTGCATGTCTATATCGGCTGGATCGCCTGGGCGGCGCGGGACGGGCTGATCATGATGATGCGTGGCGTGCCCGAGGAGGCCACCCCGTCGGATGCGCGCATCGCACGGGCCTATCCCTATTTCGCCATTTTCGTGGCCTTCTTCTTTTGGTGGGTGGTCAATATCATTGCCGCCTACAACCAGTTCGACCTGCTCCAGGGCGCGCCGCATTACGCCAGCATGTTCCTGCTGTTGATGGCGCCGGCGCTCGACACGCTGGTGCGCGGGCTGGTGAGCCATATGGTGCCGCCCATGACCGGCGAGGGCGAACAGGCCGAGGCTGCCTATCACGCCACCAAGCGCAGCTATATCCGCATCGGGCGGGTGATCGTCTTTGCCATTGTGCTGTTGCTGATCATGCGCGCCTGGGGCATCGACCCCTCCTCGCTGGCCGCGGCCAGTGTGGGCGCGCGCTTGGCGGCCGGGATCTTCGAGGCGGTGTTCATCCTGGCCTTTGGCTATGTCATCTGGGAGGTCGTGTCGCTTCTCATCAACCGCAAGCTCGCCGCAGAGAAGACCGTCCAGGGCATGGATGACGCCAATCGCGACGAGATGGGCGGCGAAGGCGGCGGCGGGGCCGGGCGCTCGCGCCTGTCGACCATATTGCCGCTGCTCGCTGCGGTGCTGAAGGCGGCGATTGCGGTGATGTTCGGGCTGATCGCGCTGGGCGCGCTTGGCATCAATATCGCGCCGCTGCTGGCCGGGGCCGGCATCATCGGGCTTGCCATCGGCTTTGGCGCGCAAAAGCTGGTGGCCGACATCGTGTCGGGCGTGTTCTTTCTTGTCGATGACGCGTTCCGGGTGGGTGAGTATGTCGAGGTGGGCTCCACCAAGGGCACGGTCGAGAAGATCTCCATCCGCTCCTTCCAGCTGCGCCATCATCTGGGGCCGGTGCACACGCTGCCCTATGGCGAGATCGCGCAGATCACCAATTATTCGCGCGACTGGGTGATCGTGAAGCTGAAATTCACCGTGCCGTTCGAGACCGACCCCAATCAGGTCAAGAAGATCTTCAAGAAGATCGGGCAGGAGATGATGGAGGTTCCCGAATTCAAGGGCGATATGATGGAGCCCTTCAAGTCGCAGGGTGTCTTCGATTTCGACGATCGCGGGATGATCGTGCGCGGCAAGTTCATGGCCAAGCCCGGCAAGCAGTTCGTCATCCGCAAGGAGATCTTCAACCGGGTGAAGCGCGCGCTCGAAGCCGCCGGCATTCCCTTTGCCCGCCGCGAGGTTCAGGTCGCCATCCAGACCGTCGAGGCCGCCCAGCCGCTCGCAGCCGGCACCCAGCAGGCGGTCGCCGCTGCCGCGAGCGAGGCCACCCAGACGCCCGATTTGGCCAAGGGCTGAGGACGGCCCGCCCAGGCCTTCCGCAGCTGCACGTCAACGCCATGAGGCCCGGCAAGGCGATGGTCGGGCGATGGTCAGGCCGCCAGCAGATGATCTTCGCTGTGGCCCGTGACGCGGACGCGGTGAAGCGCACCGGGCTGCCGGTCGGCCGAAAACCGGATCTCGGCAAAGCCCTCGCAGCGCCCGCTGCGCGGGGTTTCGATGAGAACATTTTGCGTCGAGCCGACCAGCCCCGCCAGATGCGCCTGCGCCCGCGCTGTGCCCAGCGCTCGGAGCCGGGCCGCCCTGTCGCGGATCACGGCCTTCTCGACCTGCGGCATGCGCGCAGCCGGGGTGCCGGGGCGGGGCGAGTAGGGAAAGACATGCAGCCAGGTCAGCCCGCATTCCTCAACCAGGCGCTGCGAGTTTTCATAGGCCGCGTCGCTTTCGGTGGGAAAGCCTGCGATGATGTCGGCGCCAAAAACGATGTCGGGCCGTGCTCCGCGCATGGCGGCGCAAAACGCAATCGCATCATCGCGCAGATGCCGCCGCTTCATGCGCTTGAGGATCAGATCATCCCCCGATTGCAGGCTCAGATGCAGATGCGGCATCAGCCGGGGCTCGCTGCCGATGGCCTCGATCAGGGCAGGGTCGGCCTCGATGCTGTCGATCGAGGAGAGCCGCAGCCGCGCCAGATCCGGCACCAGCCGCAGGATCCGCTGGACCAGATTGCCAAGCCGCGGTGTGCCCGGCAGATCGGCGCCCCAGGAGGTGAGATCGACCCCGGTCAGCACCATCTCGGCATAGCCGGCGCCCGTCAGCCGGGCAATCTGGTCGACCACGACGCCTGCGGGCACCGAGCGGGAATTGCCCCGCCCAAAGGGGATGATGCAGAAGGTGCAGCGATGGTCGCAGCCATTCTGGATCTGCACATGGGCGCGGCTTCGGGTCCCGAAGCCCGAGAGCAGATGCCCCGCGGTTTCGGTCGTCGCCATGATATCGTCGACAAGGATCTTTTCGGTCTGGCCGATGAAATCGGGGCCCGACAGCCGGTCCCAGAGCGCCGGGCGCATCTTTTCCAGATTGCCAAGCACCAGATCGACCTCGGGCATGGCCGCAAACGTCTCGGGCTCGGTCTGCGCGGCGCACCCGGTGACGATGAGACGCGCGGTCGGATGGTCGCGCCGGGCCCGGCGGATGCGCTGGCGGGCCTGGCGCACCGCCTCGGCGGTCACGGCGCAGGTGTTGATCACAACCGTGTTCGAGAGACCCGCCGCGGCGGCCATCTCCTCCATTGCCGCGGTTTCGGTGAGGTTGAGCCGGCATCCGAGCGTGTGGAACACCGGCGCAGGGGCATCGAGGGTCGACGCCTGCGCGGCCAGGGCGTCGGTCATTGCTCCCAAACCTCCCGCTCGAGCGTGCCCTGAAAGACCCGCGCCGTGGGGCCGGAAAGCCAGACCCCCTCCTCGGCCCAGCGCAGCTCGAGCAGCCCGCCATCGGCGCGGATGGTGACCTCGCGCCCGGTCAGACCGCGCCGCGCCGCGGCCACCGCAACCGCACAGGCGCCCGAACCGCAGGCGCGGGTGATCATGCCGCCCCGCTCCCACACCCGCATGCGGATATGGCCGCGGTCGATGATGTGGACGAACTCGACATTGGTGCGTTCGGGAAAGAGCGGATGTGTTTCCCATTGCGGGCCCTGGGCTGCTAGATCGACCGCTTCGGCATCCTCGACAAAGAAGATGCAATGCGGGTTGCCCATGCCCACGGCGGCGGGCGTTCCGTCAAGCGGCAGCGCGTCGGTGTCGACGGGATAGGCGAGCGGCACGCCGTCCCAGTTCAGCCGGGGCGGGCCCATATTGACCCGGATCGCGGCCCCGGCGCGCTGACAGTCGAGCCGCCCGGCGGCGGTTTCGATCGTGATGCGGTCGCGGCGGGTTTCCTCAAATATCAGATGGGCCGCACAGCGCGTGCCATTGCCGCAGGCCGCGGCGGCCGACCCGTCTGAATTCAGAAACTCCAGCCGGACGGCGGCGTCGGCATCGCGCGGCGGGCGCAGCACGATGAGCTGGTCAAAGCCCACGCCGCTGCGCCGGTCGCCCAAGCTGCGCGCGAGCCCGGGCGTGACTTCGGGGCCGCCCGACCGCCGGTCAAGCAGCACGAAATCGTTCTCCGCCCCATGCATCTTGATGAACTGCACCGCGTCGCCTTCAGTTTCTGCCCGTTTGCCTTCTCTCTCCGCCAGCGGTGACATGGACCCCGTCGGGCGATTGTGCAAGCCGGTTCTGACGGGCGGCCGGTGTGATGGGAACGCCGCTTGCGCGGCGTGCCTCCGGCGGGAGTATTTTTGCCAAGAAGAAGCCTGCGCTAAAGGCCGAGTTCGGCGCAATTGGCAAGGGCCGCGGCGCCACCATCGATGGCGATCTCGGCGCCCTTGATCCAGGCGCTGTCGGGGCGGGCGAGAAAGACCACGAGCCGGGCGATTTGTTCGGGCGTGCCGGCACCGCCGAGGCGTGCGCGCATTTTTTCGACCCGGTCGCCGAAGGCCGAGGCGAAATCCGCGAGGATCGGCGTCTCGACAGCGGCGGGGCAGACCGCGTTCATGCGCAGCCCCTTGGCGATGAGCGCCTCGGTGCGCTGAAAGGTCCAGACGGTCAGCGCCTCTTTCGACAGGTTGTAGGCGCGCACCGGGTCGAGCTTGTGGCGGGCCACGAAACCTTCGGCCGCCTCGGGGCCGGTGAGACCCATCAAGGCGCGAACCTCGGCTATGTTTTCGCGCCAGGCCCAGCCGGCGCGCGACGAGAGGTTGACAATCGAGCCCCCCGGGGCGATCCGCGGTTCCAACGCCTCTGAAAGCCGCCGCAGCCCCAGAAAGTTGATCTGCAGGATGGCGGCGGCATTGTCCTGACGCGGCGGCACCCCGGCAATGTTGAGCAGCGCATCATAGGGGCCGGGCAGCAGATCCAGCACCGCGTCGATCGATGCAGCATCGGCCATGTCGACGCGGTGCCAGGCATCGGCCTGAGAGGGCTCGACCCGGTCCAGCGCTGTGACATGCGCGCCGCCCGCGCGCAGCATCCGCGCGCTTTCGGCCCCGATGCCCGAGGCCGCGCCGGTGATCAGGACCCGAAGCTCTGCCATACGGTCAGACTGGGGCAGGCGGTGCAGGGCTGCAAGGGCGATGTGCTTCAGGCATGAATATTTCAGGCTTGAAGGACCTGCGCGCGCGCCCTACACTGCGACCCGAGCGAACGCGGAGGTGATCGATGCGCATTGCATGTCTTGGCGGCGGCCCGGCGGGTCTTTACTTCGCGATCTCCATGAAGCTGCGCGATCCGAGCCATGAGATCGTGGTCTTTGAGCGCAACCGCGCCGATGACACGTTCGGCTGGGGCGTGGTTCTGTCGGACGAGACGCTGGACAATCTGGCCGCCAATGATCCGGCAAGCGCCGCGGCGATCCGGGCGCATTTTGCCTATTGGGACGACATCTCGGTGGTCTATCGGGGCACCAACACCGTCTCCACCGGCCATGGTTTTTGCGGGATCGGGCGCAAGACGCTGCTCTTGCTGCTGCAGGATCGGGCGCGCGAACTCGGCGTTGAGATGCGCTTTGAGACCGAGCTTGCGGGCGCGGCGGACCTTGCGGCCGAATACGATCTGGTGGTGGCCTGTGACGGGCTGAACTCGCGCACCCGGCAGGAGTTTGCGGCGAGCTTCAAGCCCGATATCGACATGCGGCCCAACAAATTCGTCTGGCTGGGCACGCATCAGAAATTCGACGATGCCTTTACCTTCATCTTCGAGGAAACCGAGCATGGCTGGGTCTGGGCCCATGCCTATCAGTTTGACGATGACACCGCGACCTTCCTGGTCGAATGCGCGACCCCGGTCTGGGAGGCGTTCGGCTTTGGCGAGATGACCCAGGCCGAAAGCGTCGCGACCTGCGAGCGGATCTTCAAGGATCATCTGGGCGGGCATCCGCTGATGTCGAACGCCAAGCATCTGCGCGGCTCGGCCTGGCTGAACTTTCCCCGCGTGCTCTGCGAGACCTGGCATCACCAGAACATCGTGCTGATGGGCGATGCCGCGGCGACGGCGCATTTCTCCATCGGCTCGGGCACCAAGCTGGCGCTGGAAAGCGCGGTGGCGCTCGCCGATTATCTGCATGAGGAGCCCAGCCTGCCGGCGGCGTTTGAGAAATATCAGGAGGCGCGGCGGCTGGAGGTGCTGAAGCTGCAATCGGCGGCGCGCAACTCGATGGAGTGGTTCGAGGAGGTCGAGCGCTATCTGCATCTTGACCCGGTGCAGTTCAACTATGCGCTTTTGACCCGCAGCCAGCGGATCAGCCATGAGAATCTGCGCCTGCGCGATGGCGACTGGCTGGAAGGGGCCGAGCGCTGGTTTCAAAACCGCGCCGGGGTGTCGGACAATGCGCCGGTGCGCGCGCCGATGTTCGCGCCCTACCGGCTGCGCGAGATGAGCCTGGCCAACCGCGTCGTCGTCTCGCCCATGGCCCAGTACAAGGCCAGGGAGGGCAGCCCCACCGATTGGCATCTGGTGCATCTGGGCGAGCGTGCGAAGGGCGGCGCGGGGCTTGTCTATACCGAGATGACTTGCGTGAGTGCCGAGGGCCGCATCACCCCCGGCTGCCCGGGGCTTTATGCGCCCGAACATGAGGCGGGCTGGCGCCGGGTGGTCGAGTTCATCCATGCCGAGACCGAGGCCAAGCTTTGCATCCAGATCGGCCATGCCGGGCGCAAGGGCTCCACCCAGCTGGGATGGGAAGAGATGGACGCGCCCCTGAAAGACGGGAACTGGCCGCTGCTCTCGGCCTCGGCGCTGCCCTGGTCGCCCCGCAATGCAGTGCCCAAGGCGATGGACCGCGCGGATATGGACCGGGTGACGGCCGAGTTCGTGGCGGCCACCGAAATGGCCGCGCGCTGCGGCTTCGATATGGTCGAGCTGCATGCCGCGCATGGCTATCTGCTCTCCTCCTTCCTCTCACCGGTCTCGAATATCCGCAAAGATGATTATGGCGGCAGCCTGGACAACCGGATGCGCTATCCGCTGGAGGTGTTTGCCGCGATGCGCGCGGTTTGGCCGGCCGAAAAACCCATGGCGGTGCGGATCTCGGCCAATGATTGGGTGGGCGATGCCGGTGTCACGCCCGAGGAGGCGGTGGCGATGTCGCGCGCCTTCACCGATGCAGGGGCGGATGTGATCGACGTCTCGGCCGGGCAGACCAGCATCGAGGCGCAGCCGGTCTATGGCCGCATGTTCCAGACCCCGTTTTCGGATCGCATCCGCAATGAGGCGGGTGTCGCAACCATGGCGGTGGGCAATATCTATGAGCCCGATCATGTGAACTCGATCCTGATGGCGGGGCGGGCCGATCTGGTTTGCCTCGCGCGGCCGCATCTGGCCGATCCCTATTGGACGCTGCGCGCGGGCGCTGCCATCGGCGACCGGCATGCGGCCTGGCCCGACCCCTATCTGGCCGGGCGCGACCAGCTTTGGCGGCTGGCCGATCGGGCCGAAACCGTGGGCCAGGTCTGATGCCGGATCTGGCGGGGCGGCATGCACTGGTCACGGGCGGCGGCACGGGCATTGGCGCGGCCATTGCCCAGGCGCTGGCCGCGGCGGGGGCGCGCGTGACCATCACCGGGCGGCGCGACGGGCCGCTGGTGGAGACCGCCGGCGATGCCATGCGCTGGCAGATCCTCGATGTCACCGATGAGGCGGCGGTTATGGCCGGTTTTGCGGCGGCCGAAGCGGCGGCTGGGCCGGTCGACATCCTGGTGGCCAATGCCGGCATTGCCGAAACGGCCCCTTTTGGCAAGATGAGCCTGGAGTTCTGGCGCAAGGTGCAGGCGGCCAATGTCGAGGGGGTGTTTCTGTCCATGCGCGCGGTGATCGACGGGATGGCCGCGCGCGGCTGGGGCCGGATCATTGCCATCTCCTCGGTCGCGGGGCTGAAAGGGTTTCGCTATGGGTCGGCCTATGCGGCCTCCAAACATGCCGTGCTGGGGCTGGTGAAATCGGCCTCCGAAGAGGTGCTCAAACAGGGCGTTACGGTAAATGCGCTCTGCCCTGGCTATGTCGCGACGCCGATTGTGGATGCGAATGTTGAAAAGGTGATGGCCCGCTCGGGCATGGCGCGGGACGAGGCCGAGGCGGTGTTTGCCGACTCCAACCCTTTTGGCCGGCTGATCACGCCCGAGGAGGTCGCTGAAGCCGCGCTCTGGCTCTGCGGGCCGGGCTCGGGGGCGGTGACCGGCCAGGCGGTTCCGATCAGCGGGGGGCAGCTGTGACTGTGCTCGACCGGCCTGTCGACACGGCGCTCTCAAAGGACCGGCTGCGGCTGTGGCTGAAGCTGCTCAAGGTCACCCGCGGGCTGGAGGCCGAGCTGCGCGAGCGGATGCGGGTGGAGTTCGGCTCGACCCTGCCGCGCTTTGACGTGATGGCGGCACTGGCGCGGCACCCGGACGGGCTGCGCATGTCGGCCCTGTCGGATGTGCTGCGGGTCTCGAACGGCAATGTCACGGGGATTGTCGACCGGCTGGTGGTCGAAGGCCAGGTCGCGCGGGCGCAGGTGCCGGGCGACCGGCGCGCGCAGCTTGTGCGGCTGACGCCCGAGGGTCGGGCGGAGTTTGCCCAAATGGCCCGCACCCATGAGGCCTGGGTCAATGCATTGCTGGGCGATGTGGATGCCGCGCAGGCGTCGCTTTTGCTTGACGGGCTGGGGCGGCTGGAGGCACGGCCGGAACCGGGAGGAGAGCGCGAATGACAGCCATGGCTGAGCGCATGCCGCAGCATTTCCGCTGCCGGATCGTCGATGGGATTGCGCATTTGTCGCTGGACCGGCCGGAGCGGAAGAACCCGCTCACCTTCGAGAGCTATGCCGAGCTGCGCGACTGGTTTCGCGCGCTCGCCTATGCCGAGGATGTGCAGGTTGTGGTGTTCGGCTCGAATGGCGGGAATTTCTGCTCGGGCGGCGATGTGCATGAGATCATCGGGCCGCTGACCAAGCTCGACATGAAGGGGCTTTTGGCCTTCACCCGGATGACCGGTGATCTGGTCAAGGCGATGATCGGCTGCGGCAAGCCGGTGATTGCGGCGGTCGACGGGGTCTGTGTGGGGGCGGGCGCGATTGTCGCGATGGCTTCGGATTTGCGGCTGGGCACGCCCGAGGCCAAGACGGCGTTTCTTTTCACCCGGGTGGGGCTGGCGGGCTGCGACATGGGCGCCTGTGCGATGCTGCCGCGGATCATCGGCCAGGGCCGGGCGGCAGAGCTGCTTTACACCGGGCGCTCGATGAGCGCGGAGGAGGGGCTTGCCTGGGGGTTTTTCAACGCGCTGCATGGGGCGGAGGCGCTGGAGGAGGCGGCGCTGGCACTGGCCGGGCGGATCGCGGCGGGGCCGAATTTTGCCCATATGATCACCAAGACCCAGATCAAACAGGAATGGAATATGGGGCTCGACCAGGCGATCGAGGCAGAGGCGCAGGCCCAGGCGATCTGCATGCAGACGGCCGATTTCCGGCGGGCCTATGAGGCGTTTGTGGCCAAGACGCGCCCGGAATTCGGCGGCAATTGAGGAGGGAAGCGCCGGGGGGCCAGCCCCCCGGACCCCCCGGAGTATTTGGACCAAGAAGAAGCGCATGGCGGACACAAGCTATCTGAACTGGCCGTTTTTTGAGGATCGGCATCGGGTTTTGGCCGAGGCGGTCTCGGGCTGGGCGGCCGAGGCCTTGCCGGTTGATCATGGCGATGTCGATGCGGCCTGTCGGGATCTGGTGGCGCGGCTTGGGGCGGATGGGCATTTGGCGCTGACCGGCGCGGGCGCGGGCGAGGTGTTGGATGTGCGCAGCCTTTGTCTGATGCGCGAGAATTTGGCGCGCCATGACGGTCTGGCCGATTTTGCCTTTGCGATGCAGGGGCTCGGGATGGGCGCGGTGAGCCTTTTTGGCTCGGAGGCGCAGCGGCGCTGGCTGGCGCGCAGCCGGGCCGGCGAGGCGATTGCGGGGTTTGCGCTCACGGAGCCCGCCTCGGGATCGGATGTGGCCAATCTGACCACCGAAGCCCGGCGCGATGGCGAGAGCTGGGTGATCTCCGGCGAGAAGACCTGGATCTCGAATGGCGGGATTGCGGATGTATACACCCTCTTTGCCCGCACCGGCGAGGGTGCCGGGGCCAAGGGGCTCTCGGCCTTCCTGCTGCCGTCCGACACGCCCGGGCTTGCGGTTGCCGAGCGGCTGGAGGTGATTGCCCCGCATCCGCTGGCCCGTCTGACGCTCGATGAGGTGCGGCTGCCGGGCGATGCGCTGATCGGCGAACCGGGGCAGGGGTTTCGCATCGC
>JBCBKN010000066.1:0-14895 GCA_038521775.1 Pseudomonadota bacterium
CGCGCCTCCTCCTCGCCATCCCAATGCCCGATCAGACGCACCTGGCCGCCCTCGCCCGCCTCGGTCCACAGCGTCTTGCCCAGCCGCTTTTCATTGGCCGCAATCACGCCCGAGGCCGCAGCAAGGATATGGCCGGTGGAGCGGTAGTTCTGCTCCAGCCTGATCACCGCCGCGCCGGGAAAATCGGTCTCGAACCGCAGGATGTTGCCCACCTCGGCCCCGCGCCAGCCATAGATCGACTGATCATCGTCGCCCACCACGCAGATGTTGCGATGGCTCTGCGCCAGCAGCCGCAGCCACAGGTACTGGGCGATGTTGGTGTCCTGATACTCATCGACCAGGATGTAGCGAAACCAGCGCTGATACTTGGCCAGCACATCGGCATGGGTCTGGAAGATGGCCACGACATGCAACAGCAGATCGCCGAAATCGACCGCATTGAGATCGCGCAACCGCTGCTGGTAGCTGCGGTAAAGATCGGCGCCGGCATGGGCAAACCCCGCCGCCTCATCGGCCGGCACCTGGTCGGGCCCCTGGGCGCGGTTCTTCCAGCGGTCGATCAGCCCGGCAAGCTGGCGCGCGGGCCAGCGCTTTTCATCAAGATCGGCCGCCGAAATGACCTGTTTGAGCAGCCGGATCTGATCGTCGGTGTCCAGGATCGTGAAGTTGGATTTCAGCCCTGCCAGCTCGGCATGGGCGCGCAGGATCCGCACGCAGAGCGAGTGGAAGGTGCCCAGCCAGGGCATCCCCTCGATCACGCCGCCCACCAAGGCGCCAACCCGATGCTTCATCTCGCGCGCCGCCTTGTTGGTGAAGGTGACGGCCAAAATCTCGTTGGGCCGCGCGCAGCCTGTGTTCAAGAGATGCGCAATGCGCGTGGTCAGCGCCCGGGTCTTGCCCGTGCCCGCCCCGGCGAGCACCAGAACCGGGCCGTCAAGCGCCTCGACCGCGGCGCGCTGATCGGGGTTGAGCCCGTCGAGATAGGGCGCCGGCCGCGCGGCCATGGCCTGCTGCGACAGTGTAGCCTCGGCCATCCGCTCCCCCGTCTCTTCCATCTGTGGAAGGGTAGCGCGGTCTGGCCACAAGATAAAGGGGTCGTTCGTGCATTGTTCTGCCCCTTTCCCGACCTGCGGCTCCCGACCTGCGGCTCCCGACCTGCGGCGTGTTTCGGGGGGCTGTGCCGGACCGGCCGGGTCGCCTGCGCGCTCAGATCACTTCGACGCGGAGCGGCGGAAAGCCGTTGAACCCGACCGAGGCATAGCTCGACGTGTAGGCCCCGGCGGTTCGGATGATCACCCGGTCGCCGGCCGCGAGTGCCAGGGGCAGGTCCATCGGGCGCTGTTCATAAAGCACATCGGCGCTGTCGCAGGACGGGCCGGCCAGGATGCAGGGACCCACCGGGCCGCCATCATGCGGGGTGAGGATCTGATAGCGGATCGCCTCGTCGATGGTCTCGGCCAGGCCCGAGAACTTGCCAATGTCGAGATAGACCCAGCGCACCGCATCGCCGGGGCGCTTTCGCGCAACCAGCAGCACCTCGGCGGCGATTGCCCCGGCCTCGGCAACCAGCCCCCGCCCGGGGTCGGCCATCAGCCGCGGCACCGTGCCGAACCGGGCCACAACCTCGGCATGCACAGCGGCGGCATACTCCGCAGGATGCGGGATCTCCTCGCCGTAAGAGGCCGGAAAACCGCCCCCGATATTGAGCAGATCGGGCCTGTGCCCCGCGGCGCGGACAGCCTGCCAGACGCGCTGCGCTGCATCGAGCGTGTCGTGCCACATCTCGGGCCGGCGCGCCTGGCTGCCGACATGAAACGAAATGCCGGCCGGGCGCAGCCCCAGCGCCGCAGCCCGGTCCATGAGCGCGGGCACCGTCTCGGGCGCTGCGCCGAACTTGCGGCTCAGCGGCCAGTCGGCCGCGCTGCTCTCGACCAGAAGCCGGATGCAGACTTCTGCGCCGGGCGCATGGCGGGCGATCTTCTCCAGCTCTTCCGCCGCATCGGCCGCAAACAGCGTCACGCCGGCGCGATGCGCCCAGGCAATGTCCTGCGTGCGTTTGACGGTGTTGCCAAAGCTGACTTCCGCCGGCGCGGCACCCGCGGCCAGGCAGAGCGCAATCTCCTGCTGTGATGCGGAATCGAAAGAGGCCCCTTCGGCAACCAGCCGGGCCAGGATCTCGGGCGCGGGATTGGCTTTGACCGCATAATGGATGCGCGCCGTGCCAAGGCCGGACTGGAGCGACCGGTACCGCGCGGCAACGATCTCCGGGTCAAGCACCAGCGTCGGCCGGTCATAGCTCTGTGCGGCAATATGCGCCTCGGCCCGAGACAACGGCATTGCGGTCGGGGCGAGGCCCGCCAGGGTCACGTTCGCGGTCATGGTCATCTCCGTCAGACCAGACCCGTTGCCGGGTCACATGTTCCAAAAGAGACGTTACCGTCGCTACGTAAACGCTGGTTGTGGCCAGGCCAGAGGCGCGTGCGTTGGCGTCAGGCCGCGATATGGCGCGCAACCGGCAAAAGATCAAGTGCCGTGAGCGCAATCTCCCGGCGTGGCGAGGCGTTTGGGTCACCGCATCTGTGCAGGGTGTTGCTCAGTTCACTGTGGTTTGGCCTCCATGACCCGCATGTGGATAAGTCGATCCACGATCGCCCCGAATACCACATCTCTGCCACGTTTCGCCTGGCCGGGTCCGAGGCGGCTGTGGACAGGTTCGATCCGTCCAGCCCCTGCCTGTGGACAAAGCTGTGGAAACCCGTCTTCGGGCGGTGGCACACGAATGGCCGTCTGTGCAAGCCAGGCAACTGCGTGATAGAGACCGAGGTCAAACTAAGGGAAGAAGGCAAACGCGCAATGACCCCACATGCCCAATCGCCCCTTGCCAATGCATCGCCGGCCACCGGGCAAATTGCGGGCCTCGCCGGTACGCCTTATGGCGAGATCATGCGGGACGGCGCGCTTCCATGACCAGGCCGCAGAAACTGGTGATCCTCACGGGTGCCGGGATCTCGGCGGAGTCGGGCCTGGGCACATTCCGCGATGCCGATGGGCTGTGGACGGAATACGACCTTGCCGATGTCGCAACGCCCGAGGGCTTTGCGCGTAATCCCGATCTGGTGCGCCAGTTCTACTCGGCCCGCCGCGAAAACCTCCTCGGTGCCGAACCCAACGCCGCCCATGCAGCGCTTGCAAGGCTGGAGGCGCATTGGCCCGGAGAATTGCTTCTGGTCACCCAAAATGTGGACGATCTGCATGAGCGTGCCGGGTCTCGCGTGGTTCTTCATATGCATGGCCGGCTTCTGCGTTCGCTTTGTGCAAGCTGCGGACATGTCTGGGAGGACACAGAGCCGATGACCGGGGCAAGCGCCTGCCCCTCCTGCGGCGCCCATGCGGTGCGCCCCGACGTGGTCTGGTTCGGCGAGATGCCGCATGGGCTCGACGCAATCGGCGCCGCGCTCGGGCTCTGCGACCTCTTCGTGTCGATCGGAACCTCGGGCGGCGTCTATCCGGCCGCGGGCTTTGTGGCCGAGGCCCGCCAGGCCGGTGCGGCGACGCTGGAGCTCAATCTGGAGCCATCCGAGGGTGCCTCGTTCTTTGAAGAGGTACGGCAGGGCCCCGCGAGCGAGCTTGTGCCGCGCTGGGTGGACGAGATGCTCACGCCCTGACCCCGGCATTCCATTCCGGGGCCGCGGCGACAGATGCCAGAGGCCCGGCTTCTGCGCTAACGGCTCAGATCGACCGGCACATCGATGGTAACCTCGTCACCGCTTTGAAAGACGAGGGTGAGCGGGAAGCGCTCGCCGTCCTCCATCGGGTCAGACAGGCCCATGAACATGACATGCAGGCCACCGCGTTTGAGCTCGACCTCGCTGTCGGTGGGCAGGTCGATCGCGATCACCTCACGCATCTTCATCACCCCGTTTTCCTCAAGATGGGTGTGAAGCTCGACGCGGCGGGCAATGTCGGCGCGGGCTGCGATCAGACGGTCCGCCGCGCCTGTGTTGCGAATGATCATGAATGCGGCACCTGCACGCGGATTGCTTGACCGGGCATAGGCGTCCTCGACCGTGATACCGTCGGCCATCGCGGGAAACGCGGCCAGGCTCGCCATGACGCTGGCGCCGAGAAGCGCCGAGATACGGATCTTCATGAGTGATCTCCTCGATACGGTGATGTGGGATTGAACGCTCAGATCCCGGGCGGAGGGCCGCGCGATCTTGGGCGCTCCCGCCATGCGTGGAGGAGATGGGGCGTGGTGAAAACAGCATTGAATCTGCCGTAGCCATGCGCTGGACGCATGGCAACCGGTGTAATGATCGGGTCGAGCGATGTGGGCATGCAGCCCGGGCAGGGCTGATCGTGGATCTCGCCGTCAGATCCCGTCTCATGCAGGGACGCTATGGGTATGCTGCGCGGCCCGCCTGGCGCGCAAATCACCATCCAGCCGCCATCCCGTGCCGCCGCAACATGGCGCGGGACAGCGGTCGAAAGCACCAAGATCCCGATGACGACCAGACGCCACAGCATATGTGGAGACTGCCTCAAACCGATCCGGGCTGCCACCCCGTCGCGCGCGGATGCCCGCGCGCCGATGTCAGCCTGCAGCTTGGCTTTTCTCGATCTGCTTTTTGATCTTGAGGACGCGCGAGGAGAGCTCGGCATCATCGGCCTTGGCCAAGAAGGCATCGAACCCGCCGCGATGATCGACCGTGCGCAGCGCGGAGGCCGAAACCCTCAGCCGAAAGCTCTGGCCCAGAACATCGCTCTGCAGCGTCACCGCATTGAGGTTGGGCAAATAGCGCCGGCGGGTCTTGATGTTGGAATGGCTGACGCGGTTGCCGGTCAGCACGGTTTTGCCGGTCAGTTCACAGCGGCGCGACATGGTCGGATCCCCGGATCTGGTTGCGGGCCGCGGCCCGGTCGTGTCAGGCGACCCCAAGGGCTGGGGTTCGTTTCGGAACCGGGTGCATAAAAGGGCGGGCCGGGCAGGTCAACCCCCGGCGCCGGCCTTCGTTTGGCCAAGATGCCGGTCGATCAGCCGCGCCGCGGCCTCATCGGGCGCAAGGATGCCCGCCCGCAACGCCTCGACGATGGCGGGCGTTTCCGCGGCAACGGCCGGATCGGCGCGAAATCGGGCCATCAGTTCGGCGCCGACCTCGCTCCAAAGCGCGGCCACCGCCTGCGCACGGCGCTGTTCGGCAAGCAGACCAGAGGCGGTACGGGCCTCCATCAGCGCGGCGATGCGCTGCCACATTTCGGCAATGCGGGTCCCGTCATGGGCCGAGACGGTCAGCACCTTGGGCATGTCGGGCAGCGCGCCCGGGCGGGGACGCATCAGGCCCAGCGCGGCACGATAGTCGCCCGCGGTGCGCTCGGCAGTCTGCGCAAGCGCGCCATCGGCCTTGGTGATCAGGATCAGATCCGCAAGCTCCATGATCCCGCGTTTGACACCCTGCAGATCGTCGCCTCCGGCAGGTGCGATCAGCAAGATGAAGAGGTCGGTCATCTCGGCGACCATGGTTTCGGACTGACCGACGCCGACCGTTTCGACCAGAACGATGTCATAGCCCGCCGCCTCGACCAGCGCGATGGCCTCGCGGGTGCGGCGGGCCACGCCGCCCAGGCTTGCGCGCGCAGGGCTTGGGCGGATGAAGGCGCCGGCGGCCCGGGCAAGCTGCGGCATGCGGGTCTTGTCGCCCAGGATCGCCCCCCCGGTGCGGGCCGAAGACGGATCGACCGCCAGCACGGCCACCCGATGCCCGCCTTGCACCAGATGCATACCAAACGCCTCAATGAAGCTCGATTTGCCCACACCGGGGGTTCCGGTTAGCCCCAGACGCATGGCGGGCCGCGCCGGCAGACGGGCCAGCAGCGCCCGGGCGGCCGCGCGATGGTCGGGGCGCGTGGATTCCACAAGCGTGATCGCCCGGGCCAGGGCACGGCGGTCGCCCTGCGCAACGGCCTGGGCCAGCGTTTCGGGATCGATCTGGCGTGTCATCGCGTCGCGTTCCGTTGCACCGGTGTTTCGTCGCGGGCAGAGCGACGGAGCCCCTGTTTCGCCCCGTTCAAGCGTGGAAGTCCAGAGCTTGGCGGCCCGGCCCGGCACAGGAGGGAAAGGAGCAGAGGACCAATGCGGGTTTCGGCACGACTGTTTCGCATCGCCTGGCTGTGCGGCGCGCTTGCCTTAAGCGGAGGCGCGGCGGCGCAGGCGGATGTCCTGGAATACCGGTTCATGCTTTTTCTGGGCGGGTTGCGCGCAGCCGAGGTGAGCTTCGATGCGGCCTGGACCGCGGAGCGCTACGAGGGTCGGTCCCTCCTGCGCACGGTCGGTCTGGCAAAGCTGCTCTATTCGGGCTTTTTTCGGGCCGAGGCCGACGGGCCGATGGCGCAGGACAACTTCGTCCCCATGCGGTTTGAGGCCGACAGCGCCTTTGAAGACGACCGCCAGCGGGTCGAGATGGCCTATAAGGATGGGCGCCCGCAGGTGATCGCGGCCGATCCGCCCTTTCGCCCGCGGCCCTATGCGATTGCGCCCGAGGCGCAGACCGGCACGCTCGACCCCATGGCCGCGGCGCTGACGCTGATCCGGCCGGAACCTGTCGCGTCAATCTGCAACCGAACGGTCGATGTGTTTGACGGCCGGCGCCGCATTCGTCTTGCCCTCGGCGCCCCGCGCGAAAGCCATGATGGGCTGCGCTGCACGGGCACCTACACGCGGGTGGCGGGGTTCTCGCCCAAGATCATGCGGCAGGGGGCCGATTTTCCGTTCACCGTTGTGTTCCGGGCCAATGAGGCCGGCATTGCCGAAATCTGGCAGATCTTTGCCGATACCGATTTCGGCCGGGCAGTGGCGCGCCGTGAGAGCTAGCGGGCCCGCCGCCTGAAAAATCCGCGGCGCGGGCCAGGCTCAGCGACGGTCGATGACCGTGCCCCAGAGATCGTATTCTGCGGCTTCCTCGACCTCGACGGTCACGATGTCGCCGGGCGCAATCCCCTCAAACCCCTCATCAATGAAGAGGTTGCCGTCGATCTGGGGTGCATCGGCCCATGTGCGGCAGGTCGCGCCCTCGTCATCGACGGCATCGACGATCGCCTCGACACGGGTTCCGATTTTTGCCGCCATTTTGCGCGCCGAGATTGCCTGAGCCGTTTCCATGAAGCGGTGCCAGCGGTCGTCCTTGACCTCCTCCGGCACATGATCGGGCAGCGCATTCGCCCGCGCGCCCGCGACGTTTTCATAGCGAAAGCAGCCGACCCGGTCGAGCTGGGCGTCCTCCATCCAGTCGAGCAGGGTCTGAAACTCCGCCTCGGTCTCTCCCGGAAAGCCGACAATGAAAGTCGAACGCAGGGTCAGCTCGGGACAGATCGCGCGCCACTCAGCAATCCGCTCAAGCGTTTTCTCGGCCGCGGCCGGCCTGGCCATACGTCGCAGCGTGTCGGGATGGGCATGCTGGAAGGGAATGTCGAGATAGGGCAGCACGCCCGCCTCGGCCTGACGGGTCATCAGCGGCACCAGATCGCGCACATGCGGGTAGGGATAGACGTAATGCAGGCGCACCCAGGCGCCAAGCTTGCCCAGATCGCGCGCAAGATCGGTGATGTGGGCGCGGTGCCCCTTGGCCTCGGCATGCCGGATGTCGAGCCCATAGGCTGAGGTGTCCTGGCTGATGACGAGCAATTCGCGCACGCCACGCTCGACGAGGGCCTGGGCCTCGCGCAGAACCGCATGGGCGGGGCGCGAGACGAGCTTTCCGCGCATCGAGGGGATGATGCAAAACCGGCAGGCATGGTTGCAGCCTTCGGAGATCTTGAGATAGGCGTAATGCCGTGGGGTCAGGCGCACACCACCGGGCGGGATGAGATCGACAAGCGGATCGGGCAGCGGCGGCGAGGCGCTGTGCACCGCATCCAGAACCGCCTCATATTGCTGCGGGCCCGTGATGGCCAGCACCTTGGGATGGGCCGACCGGATCGTGTCGGCCTCGGCCCCCAAACAGCCTGTGACGATCACGCGTCCATTCTCGGCCAGCGCCTCGCCGATGGCCGCCAGGCTCTCGGCCTTGGCACTGTCGAGAAATCCGCAGGTGTTGACGATCACCGCATCGGCGCCGGCGTAATCGGGCGACACCGCGTATCCTTCGGCGCGCAGCCGGGTGAGGATGCGCTCGCTGTCGACCAGCGCCTTGGGACAGCCCAGGCTGACCATGCCGATGCTGGGCGGCTGGCTTTTGGGCGTCGTGTTGCCGGGGGCCTGCCGGCCCGTGGGATCGGGGCGTTTGGTGGCTGCCGGGTTCTGCGCGTGCGTCATGCGCCTCTGGCTACACCAGCCGTGCCCCGGGCGAAAGTGCTGCGCCCTGCGTCGGACCCGGCGGCTGCTGAAAACGGTGGTCGCAGAGCCCTGCGGCCGCGGAAAAAGCCGGCTGCAAAGAGAGGATGGCAGAGCCGGGAACCCGTCGTGAGGGCCCTACCGACAGGTCCCCAAGCACCAAGCAACCCGTCTCTGCCATTCAGCGCAGGCGTCGGAGCCCCCACCCCGTATGCGCAACGCTCACGACAGGGATTAAGCATTTCGGTTGCGTTGGATCAAGAAAAAATCCTGTCATTTGCCGCTTATCCCCAATAATCTCGTAAAAACTGTGGAAAAAATCGGTGTGAAGGGGCGATCCCTGAAGCCCAGACTTGCAGAAAAAATGCTTCGGATACTTACAGTTGCACGGCTCTTGCCCGGTGAAATTGAGCGCTTCGCTCGGCACAACTCACGGTTGCCATGCGAGTATTGGGTGTTTTTCATAATCCCGACAAAAATTATTAATCGTATATTGCCAAAGAGATAGGCCGAGTCGTAAAGATCGCTTGGAAGCACCGGTGCGGAACTGGGTTTTCTGCACGAACACGCCTGCCCATGACCCCCGAACCCGCTCGGGCGCTCATGCAAAGGCACGGTCATCCCTGCCCAGGTTCAGCGGCCGAGAAACTCCAGTATGCAGGCCAGCACGGCATCCGGCGCGTCCCAATGCAGGGAGTGACCCGCGCCGCGCAGGATGGTGACCGCGGGCGCGTTGCGCCATTTACCGTCGGAAAAGGCCGCCCGAAGGCTGTGCGGCGGAACCAGGCGATCCTCCTCTCCGCCGATCACCAGAAGCGGTGCCGTAACGGCAGCAGGGTCAAGCGGCGGCGGCGGCTGGTGCAGAAGCGCCATCTGGCCCTGCATCCCGGCAAGGGGCTGTCGGTGCGGATAGGCCAGCGCCGCGGCCTCTGCCGCCTCCACGGCGCCGGGTTGATCGAAGAAGGCCGGCGCAAAGAGCCAGGGGAACAGGAGGCGCAGAAACCGCCCCGGATCCTCGGGCGTGTCGGCGAGCGCAGCGATTTCGGTGAACACGGCGCGGGCATGGGCCGAGCCTGACCCCGTCCCGGCCATCGCGACGATCTTGCCGACCCGGTCCGGGTGCCGCGCCGCGAGATGCAGGCAGACCGCGGCACCCATCGAGTGACCGAGGAAATGCGCGGTGTCGATGTCGAGCGCATCGAGCAGGCCGACACAATCCTCCACCATCGCAGCTATGCTCGTGGCGCATGGCAATGGCCGGGTTCGGCCGGTGCAGCGGTTGTCGGGGCGGATCAGGTCGAACCCAGACGCAAGGCCGGGCACCAGCGGGCCCCAGCTTGCGCTGTCCGAGACCATCCCGGCAACGGCCAGCAGAGGCGGACCGTCGCCCTCGCGCTCATAATGAAGCGTGATATCGCCCAGCGCGGCCTGGGGCATGCCGGCTATTCCGCGGCTTGAGTGGCCGGGGTGCCGCCCGCCTGCAGAACGGCCAGCAGCTCATCCCGGCGCAATGCGGCGGTGTCGGCATTGGCCTTTTTGACATGCCCAAAGCCGCGGATCGTTAGCGGCAGCTCGGCCATGGCGATCGCTGCATCGCGGGTGGTGGTGTCAAAGCGCGGCAGGATGTCGGCCATATCGGCGAAATACTGCGCGATCAGCGCCCGCTCCATGCGGCGCTCTTCGGTTCGGCTGAACATGTCAAGCCAGCTGCCGCGCCAGCGCTTTGCCTGGGCCATGCGTTTGAGCGCCCAGAACATCCACGGGCCGAACTGGGTTTTCCTGGGCCTTCCCTGCATGTCCTTGCGCCCCAGAAATGGCGGTGCCATGTGGAACCGCACCCGCTTGCGCTTGGAAAACTGCGCATCAAGCGCCGCCTCCAGCGTCTCGACATGCAGCCGGGCGACCTCAAACTCATCCTTGTAGGTCATCAGCTTATGGGCACCCTGGGCCACCGCCCAGCCCAGATCGGCATCGACCGCCATGGCCTGATCGACAAGGCCGCGATAGCGCCGCGCCCAGGCGGCATCGCCCCATTTTGCGACATGCGCCTCACGCAGGGCGATGCGCTCCTCGACAGTGAGCTCGGGCGCCGTCTCGGCATGGGTAGCGGCCCGCGCCGCCGCAAGGTCATGTGCAGCCCAGCGGCCGATCTCAAAGGCTGCCAGGTTGCCCTTGACGCCCGCGCCATTGAGCTCGATCGCGCGGCGGATCGCCTCGGCCGAGAGCGGCACGAGCCCGGCCTGCCAGGCAGCCCCCAGCACCAGAACATTGGAATAGATCGCGTCGCCAAGGAGCTTTTCGGCCAGCCCCCTGGCATCGAGAAACCGCACCCCCTCATCCCCGATCCGGGCGCGCAGGCTCAGCGCCAGCCGATCGGTGGGCAGGGCAAATTCGGTGTTGCGGGTGAAATCACCGGTGATGATCTCATGGCTGTTGACCACCGCCCGGGCGCGGCCCCGCGCCATCAGCCCCAGCGTTTTTGCGCCCGCCGTGGTGACCAGATCGCCTCCGATCACCGCATCGGCCTCGCCCAGCCCGACCCGGATGGCGGAGATGTCCTCGGGCCGCTCAGCCACCCGCACATGGATGTGCACCGCGCCGCCCTTCTGGGCAAGCCCTGCCATCTCCATCATGCCCGCGCCCTTGCCCTCCAGATGTGCAGCCATCGAGAGAAGCGCCCCGACCGTGACCACCCCGGTGCCGCCCACGCCGGTGATGACGGTGTTGTGGGTGCCGTCAATGGCGGGCAGCGCAGGCTGCGGCAGGTCGGGGATGGTGAAGTCTGTCGCGGCCTCCTTGCGGATCTCGGCCCCCTCGACCGTCACAAAAGAGGGGCAGAAGCCTTTGATGCAGGAGAAATCCTTGTTGCAGCTGCTCTGGTCGATCTGACGCTTGCGGCCGAACTCGGTCTCCTTGGGCAGGATCGACACGCAGTTCGACTGCACCCCGCAATCGCCGCAGCCCTCACAGACCGCCGGATTGATAAATACCCGCTGGTCGATGTCCGGGAAAAGCCCGCGCTTGCGGCGGCGGCGCTTTTCGGCCGCGCAGGTCTGGATGTAGATGATGGCGCTGACGCCCTTGACCCGGCGGATCTCCTTCTGGACGCTTTCCAGATCGTCGCGCGGCGCCAGCGCAAACCGCCCCGATCCCGGCCCGATGCCCAGGGCCGTGCGGCCGGGAAAGCCGGCAAAATCGATCTTTTCCTTGGGGTCATAGACCGCAACCACGCGCTTGACGCCCATAGCGACCAGCTCATGCGCGATCTGCTGGGGGCTGAGCCCGCCCTCATTGGCCTGGCCGCCGGTCATTGCCACGGCATCGTTGTAAAGGATCTTATAGGTGATGTTGGTGCCGGCGGCCAAAGCGGCCCGCACCGCCTGCACGCCGGAATGGTTGTAGGTGCCGTCGCCCAGGTTCTGAAACACATGGTCGCGGGTCGAAAAATGCGCCTCGCCGATCCAGTTCGCGCCCTCGCCGCCCATATGGGTGTAGCCGATGGTCTCGCGGTCCATCCACTGGGCCATGAAATGGCAACCGATGCCGGCATAGGCGCGCGAGCCCTCGGGGATCTTGGTGGAGCTGTTATGCGGGCAGCCCGAGCAGAAATAGGGCAGGCGGGCGGCGATCTCGGGCGCATTGTCGGCGCGTGCGGCCTCGTCGAGCCGCGATTGCGCTGCGCGCAGCGCCTCGGTCGAGACCCCCTCGCGCGCCAAAAGCCCGCCCAGCTTGCGCGCAATCATCACCGGGTCGAGCGCGCCCTTGACGGTGAAAAGCTCCGCCCCATCCTCGTCGCGCCAGCCCAGCACACGCCGGCCGCGGCGATCGTCGAAAATGGTCTCCTTGGCCTGCACCTCGATGAGCTTGCGCTTTTCCTCCACGCAGATGATGAGGTCGAGCCCCTCGGCCCAGTCGGTGAAGCTCTGCATGTCGAGCGGCCAGACCATGCCGACCTTATAGGTGGTGATGCCCAGCGCCTCGGCGGTCGCCGCATCGATGCCCAGAAGGTCGAGCGCATGGATCAGGTCGAGCCAGCTTTTGCCGGTGGAGACGATGCCGATCTTGGCGCCGGGCTTGCCATGCATGCGCTTGTCGATGCCATTGGCGCGCCCGAAGGCCTCGGCGGCAAAGCGCTTGTAATCATGGAGCCGCGCCTCTTGCGGGATCCGATCATCGACGAGGCGGATGTTGAGGCCCCCGGGCGGCATCTCGAAATCGGGATAGACGATCTGCATCCGGTCGGGCCGGCCATCGACCACCGCCGTGGCCTCGACGGTGTCTTTCACGCCCTTGAGCCCAACCCAGACGCCGGCATAGCGGCTGAGCGCCCAGCCCAGCACGCCATAATCGAGGATCTCCTGCACGCCTGCCGGCGACAGCACCGGCATCAGCGCATCGACAAAGGCAAATTCGGAATGGTGCAGCGTGGTGGAGCTTTCGCCGGTATGATCGTCGCCCATCACCGCCACCACCCCGCCCAGCGGCGAAGTGCCGGCCATATTGGCATGGCGGAACACATCGCCGCAGCGATCGACCCCCGGCCCCTTGCCATACCACATGCCGAACACGCCGTCATAGCGGCCCTCGCCGCGCAGCTCGGCCTGTTGCGTGCCCCAAAGCGCCGTGGCGGCGAGGTCTTCGTTGAGCCCCGGTTCAAAGACCACATCATGGGCCTTGAGTGGCTTGGCCGCCCGGCTCATCTGCAGATCGACCGCGCCCAGGGGCGAGCCGCGATAGCCCGTGACGTAGCCCGCCGTCTCGTGCCCCGCCGCGCGGTCGCGCAGCTTTTGCATCATCGGCAGGCGGACCAGCGCCTGGATGCCGGACAAAAGCACGGTGTCACGGTCGAGGTTGAAGCGGTCGTCCAGTGAGACGGGGCGCAGTTGCATGGGATCACCCTTTCCCTGTGACGGGCATGGCCCGGCGGTGGCATGAAGGTAAACGTCGTTGACCTATTCTGTCAATCATCCCGATATCCGGGCATCGTTTCGCCAGCCCTTGCCGCCACTGCCACCGCCACTGCCACTGCCACTGCCACCGCCATCAACTCGGCCACCACCAAGGTCGTCACGCTCAGTACCGGGTCATCACGCTTGCCACGGTCGCAAGCGAGACGGCCCGGTCTGCGATGTCGCGCGAGGCCGGCTTGCACACATCCTCGCGCCGCACAAACCCGCGGGCGCATTGCATGGCGATGATCAGCCCTGACTTTTCGGCCTCCACCGCGGCCTTCCAGGCTGTGAACCGCCCGGAACGCTGCAGCTGGTCGACCTTGGCGACGACCCGATCGCAACTCACCCCCTGGCCGCGCAGCGCCTCGCCCAGCACGGCGGGCTTGTAGGTGGAGCTGCAGAGCTTCCACAGAATATCCATCAGAACCGTGGGATAAAGCGCGATCATCGGGCGAAACCGCGTCTCGACACTCTCATAGCCAAAGGCCACGGCTTCTGGCGGCCAAAAGGCATAGGAGATGATGAAATTGTCGGGATCGACCACCCGCACCTTGTAGCTTGGTGGCTGATAGCCCTGGGGCAATGCCGGCACCCGGGTTCCCGGCGGCAGGAAGACAAGCGCGTTGATCTGCTCGACGATTGGCTCGCCGGCCTCCGAGAGCGGGATTGCGACCATCCGCAGCCCCACCGCCTCGGGGAAAAACCGCACCTTGACGTTGCGGGCGGGGAATTCCAGCAGCCCCTCCGCGGCGGTTCCGGTCACCGCGGCATCGATCGGGGCCGTGACGCCATTGCTGTCGAAAAACGTGCCCACAAGCCGGTTGCCGCGCAAGGTCAGCTCAAGCGACATGCCCTGCGCCTCGGCCACCCCGTCAAACCGGCCCTCCATCCGTTCGGCCTGGGCCCAGGCACCGCCCGACGCCATGATCAGCAGCGCGGCAGCCAGGATCATCAGACGGCCGGCACCGAGGCCGGGCCAAAACGAGCGTCGCCTGCTGCCCTGCCCGGCCCTTTGCGGGATCTCTTCAAGCACCGTCTCAACCACCTTCCGCACCCCAATCTGTCTGCCGCCCCTTGGCCAGGCGGCCATTCTGAGCGATTGTGCCGGAAATCGCCGAAAAGCGAAACGCGAACTGGAAAGGAAACAGCCGTGGATTGGGACAGGTTGCGGGTGTTTCACGCGGTCGCCGATGCGGGGAGCCTGACCCATGCCGGCGAGACGCTCAATCTCAGCCAGTCCGCGGTGTCGCGCCAGATCCGCCATCTGGAGGAGGCGCTGGGGGCCACGCTCTTTCACCGGCACGCGCGGGGGCTGATCCCGACCGAGCAGGGCGAAGTGCTCTATGATGCCACAAAGGCCATGGCACAGCGGCTCGATTCGGCCACGGCGCGCATTCGCGATGCCGAGGATGCGGTCTTCGGCCGGCTGCGCGTGACCACGACGACCGGCTTCGGCACGCTCTGGCTTGCGCCGCGGCTTGGCCGGCTCTTCGACCTCTATCCCGATCTCGACATCCAGCTGGTGCTGGAGGAGCGCGTGCTCGACCTGCCGATGCGCGAGGCCGATGTCGCGATTCGGATGAAGGAGCCCAGCCAGGCCGATCTGATCCGCCGCCG
>JBCBKN010000067.1:0-14881 GCA_038521775.1 Pseudomonadota bacterium
CATAGGCCGCATCCATCAGCTGATCGCGGCTTTTCACGAAACCAGGCCGTTGCGCAAGCGTCTGGAGGATCAGGAATTCTGTCAGCGTCAGCTGCACCGGCTGGCCCTTCCAGCTGACCGAATGGCGCAGCGGATCCATCTGCAGCGGCCCGCGGTCGATGACCTTCTCGGTCTCGGCACGCTCACGCCCCGGTTCGGCCGCCTCGCGCCGGCGCAGCACCGCGCGAATGCGCTCGACCAGCAGACGTTGCGAGAAGGGTTTGCGGATATAGTCATCCGCCCCCATGCGCAGCCCCAGCACCTCATCGACCTCGTCATCCTTCGAGGTCAGAAAGATCACCGGCATGTCGACCTTCTGCTTGAGGCGGCGCAGCAGCTCCATCCCGTCCATCCGCGGCATCTTGATGTCGAGCACGGCCATGTCTGGGGGTGTCTGGCCCAGCGCGGCCAGCGCCGAGGCACCGTCGGTATAGGTGCGGACCTCGTAGCCTTCCGCCTCCAGCAGGATCGATACAGACGTCAGAATGTTTCGATCATCATCAACAAGTGCTATTGTTGCCATGCTCTGCCTCCGCCGGCGCGCCCTTCTGGAGGCGCCGTTGACGATGTCGGTTTGTGCCGATTTTGTGGCAAAAGAAGGGCAATGAAAAGTGCTCATCGCATCTGGCGGCGCAGAAATCTGCTGCCCGGAGATGAGGTTAACCAAAATTACACAGGCTGTGGTCCATCGCACTGGTGCGGACCCGCTCAATTGTGTTATAATTTTATTGCGCGTCGATCGTAGCCGGATGCGTGATCATACTTTGCACTTTGCCCCGCGCGGGTGGTGAGGCTGGGGCGTGTCGCAGCCCTTTTTGCCTTTGATGAGGAGCGGTAGCGGACATGGATATCGGTATTGTGAATGTGGCCCAGCGTCTTGAGGCGCAGGGCATGGGTGGCGTTTCAAAGGTATATTACAATCTCGACGAGGCCGGGCTGATGCAGCAGGCGGTGTGTCGCGGCGAGGGCGAGATCGGCCGCGGCGGCGCCTTTCTGTGCACCACCGGCCGGCATACGGGCCGCTCGCCGCAGGACAAGTTCGTGGTGCGCGAGGCCTCGGTCGAAGACAGCATCTGGTGGGACAACAACAAACCCATGGACCCCGCCGCCTTCGACCGGCTGCATGCCGATATGCTGGCGCATATCCAGGGCGGCGAGCTTTTCGTCCAAGACCTCTATGCCGGCGCCGATACGGCCTACCGCCTGAATGTCCGCGTGGTGACCGAGCTTGCCTGGCATGGCCTCTTCATCCGCCATCTGCTGCGCCGCCCCGACCGGGCCGAGCTCGACGGGTTCGCCCCCGAATTCACGATCCTGAACTGCCCCTCCTTTAAGGCCGACCCCGCGCGCCATGGCTGCCGGACCGAAACCGTCATCGCGGTGTCCTTTGAAAAGCGGCTGATCCTGATTGCCGACACCTCCTATGCCGGTGAGAACAAGAAATCGGTCTTCTCGATCCTGAACTATCTGCTGCCCGAGCGCGGGGTGATGCCGATGCATTGCTCGGCGAATCATGCGCCGGACGACCCCGAGGATGTGGCGATCTTCTTTGGCCTGTCGGGCACCGGCAAAACCACGCTCTCGGCCGATGCCGCACGGGTGCTGATCGGGGATGACGAGCATGGCTGGTCGGATCGCGGCACCTTCAATTTCGAGGGCGGCTGCTATGCCAAGACCATCTCGCTGAGCCCCGAGGCCGAGCCCGAGATCTATGCCACCACCTCGCGCTTTGGCACCGTGATTGAGAATATGGTCTATGATCCTGTCACCCATGAGCTCGATTTCGAGGATGACAGCCTGACCGCGAACATGCGCTGCGCCTATCCGCTGGAGGCGATTTCCAATGCCTCGGCCAGCGGTCTGGGCGGCCATCCGCGCAACATCATCATGCTGACCTGCGATGCCTTCGGGGTGCTGCCCCCGATCGCGCGGCTGACCCCGGCCCAGGCGATGTATCACTTCCTGTCGGGCTTCACCTCAAAGGTGGCGGGCACCGAAAAGGGCGTGACCGAACCGACGCCGACCTTCTCCACCTGCTTTGGCGCGCCCTTCATGCCGCGCCGGCCGGAGGAGTATGGCGCGCTGTTGCGCGACAAGATCGCCCAGCACGGGGCGGCCTGCTGGCTGGTCAATACCGGCTGGACCGGCGGCGCCTATGGCACCGGCAGCCGCATGCCGATCCGCGCAACCCGGGCGCTGCTGACCGCAGCACTTGACGGCTCGCTGGGCCAGGTCGAGTTCCGGCGCGACCCGAATTTCGGCTTTGAGGTGCCGGTGGCGGTGCCGGGGGTGGAGGCCGGGCTGCTCGACCCGCGCAGCACCTGGGCCGATGGCGCGGCCTATGACCGCCAGGCCCGCAAGCTGGTGACCATGTTCACCGAGAACTTCGCGCAATATGCCGCGCATGTCGGTGAGGATGTGATCGCCTCGGCCCCGCAGGCGGCCTGAGCGCGGGCGCGATGGCGGCGCAGGGAACAGGGCGCGTCTCGGGGCCCGTCTCGGGGCGCGTCACGGGGCGCGTCACGGGGATCGGCGGTCTTTTCTTCCGGTCCCAAAGCCCCCAGGCCCTGGCCGACTGGTACCGCGATCATCTTGGCGTCGGCGTGGCCGGCAGCCCGGTCTGGCCGCAAGAGGCCGGACCGACCGTCTTCATGCCCTTTCCGGCCGACAGCGACTATTTCGCTTCCGACCGGCAGTGGATGCTGAACCTGCGGGTCGAGGGGCTGGACGCGCTGCTTGCCCGTTTGGCCGATGCAGGCATCACGGCCGAGCGGCGGGCGGAATGGGATGGCGAG
Organism: Pseudomonadota bacterium; assembly: GCA_038521775.1. Taxonomy (GTDB): domain Bacteria; phylum Pseudomonadota; class Alphaproteobacteria; order Rhodobacterales; family Rhodobacteraceae; genus J013. Next base: position 2,835 of record JBCBKN010000067.1, read on the forward strand.
GCCGGCCGGTTCGCGCGCATCCACGACCCCGAGGGCAACCCCATCGAGCTGTGGGAGCCGCCGGCCAACGCGCCCACGGCATAGCGCGACGGGTTGGCCCGACGTGGCCCGACGGGGGTTGGCCCGACGTGGCCCGACGTGGCCCGACGGGGGTTGGCCCGACGGGGGTTGGCCCGACGGGGGCTGTCCCGGCGGCATGAGCCGGTGGCGGACCCCACGCCATGGCCCAACAGCACATCCGACGGCCTGACCCGGCGGCATAACCCTACAGCGCAACCCCGCGGCGCAACCCCGCGGCGCAACCCCACGTCCCAGCCCGACGGCACATCCCAAAGGCGCGGCCCAGGACAAAGGCCAAGGCGCGGCGCAGGTGCCGCCTGCCGGTTCGGGCGCGCGCAGCCGGGTACGGATCAGCTGTTGCGGTCGTCTTTTGCGTCGTAATAGCCGCCGCGGTGGAACATCGCGCGGGGCCGCGGCATCTGGGCGCGCAGCGCTTCGGTGGCCCCGACGTCGAGCGCGCCTGCGGCGATCACCACGCCATAGTCGCGCCGGGCGCTCGTGTCCGAGACAAAGCCGTCCAGCACATCGCCCAGCACATCCTCGGCCGGGCGGTCCAGCGGGCAGCCCCAGCCGCCGCCTCCCGGCGTGACGATGCGCAAGAGATCGCCGGATTTGAGCGCCGTGCCATCGCCCATGGTGGCGATGTCGCGTGCCTCGGCGCTGCCGGGGTTCACGGTGACGCGCCCCGCGCCGCCGGCCATCCCGCCATTCACGCCAAAGGCCGGATAGCGGCAATTGTCGATGCGGATGCCCAGCGTCGCGCTGTCGCTCAGCACCCGGATGTCGCGGGTGATGCCGCAGCCGCCGCGGAACCGTCCCGGCCCGCCGGAATCGCGGTTCAGGCCAAAGGCCTCGATCTCCAGCCCGAACTCCATATCCGCAAACTCGACCGGGTAGTTCTCCTGCGCCACGGCATAGACCGCGTCGAGCCCATCGGCAAAGGCGCGCGCGCCATAGCCCACCGACAGCCCCTCGATGCAGAGCGCCTCGACCCCTGCCGCGTCGCGCCCGCGCAGGTAGTAAAGCACATAAACCGCATTGGCGGCCGCGGCCTGGCCGCCCGTCGCCTGGGCCAGTGTCGCCATCAGTGCCGAGTTGACGCGGAACATCGCATGGCTGCGCAGGCCCAGCGGCGCAGGGCTTTGCGGGTGCAGCACCGTGCCGGGGCGGGTGAGCACCTGTGCCCCGGCCCGCGAGAAGCCCGCATTCATCCCCACCGACGGATCGTCATGGTTCAAACAGAGCCCCAGCATGAAATTGGGCACGCTTTCATGCATCAGGAAATTGATCGGCCCCGTGGCCTGCGGGGCGGAGGCGGTGAAATCCATGCTCAACGCGGTGCCGGTCTTGGTGAGGGTCAGGTCGACATAAGAGGGGCTGCCCGTCGCCGCGTCGCTGTCGATGCGGTCGCGAAACGACCATTGGCCATCGGGCAGGGTGGCGATTTTGTCGCTCAGCGCCGCGGCACTTTGCGCCATCATCGCCTCGCAGGCCGCGGCGAACACCGCTGGGCCATGGCGCGCGGCCACCGCCTCGACCCGCGCGCGACCAAGCTCGCAGGCCGCCATGATGGCGCTCAGATCGCCCTCCAGAAGCTTGGGAAAGCGCGAGTTGCGGGCAAAGATCCGCATCACCTCGTCATTGCGCTGGCCAGCACGGATGGCCCGCACCGGCGGGATCGCGATGCCTTCCTGAAAGACCGAGGTCGCCATGGGGCTGATCGAGCCTGCGACTGCGCCGCCAATGTCCCACAAATGGCCCCAGGCCTCGACAAAGGCGATGAGCCTGCCATCTGAGAAGACCGGCATGATGAAGACCATGTCGGGCAGATGGCTGACCGCGCCCCGGGTTGCGTAGGGATCGTTGTACCAGAAGAGATCGCCATTGCGCATCTCCTCGACCGGATAGGCTGCAAGCACCGGTTCGACCAGATGGCCGGCCAGCGTGAGCGAGGTGGAGACCACGAGATCGCCGGTCGGGCTGAGCACGGCGGTGAAGAAATCCTTCTTCTCGCGGATGAAGGGCGACATGGCGGTGCGCGCGATCAACGCCTCCATCTCGCGCCGCGCGGCGTTGAGCGCGCCCTTGACCAGCTCATGCGCGATGCGGTCGGAATGCGGCAGGGGCGGTGTGGCGGCGGTCATGCGGCGCCCTCGGTGATCAGAAGATTGCCGAACCGGTCGACGCGGGCCGTTTGCCCGGGCAAGAGCGTCGTGGTGCAGTCGAGCTGGTCGATGATCGCCGGGCCCTCGATCTGATGCCCGGCCAGCAGCGCCTCGCGCCGATAAACCGGGCTGTCGATGGCTGCATCGAAAATCACCCGGCGGGTCGAGGCGGGTTCGGCCGGGCCGCGGGCCGCGGCGATTTCGGGCGGCGCGACATGGTCGGTCAGCCCGGCGGCGTGCACCCGCAGATTGACGATCTCCACCGGTCCGTCCGGGTCGTCGAAGGTATAGAGCCGGTGGTGCAGCGCATGGAAATCCGCAACGGCGCGCGCGCAGGCGGCCGCATCGACCGGGCCGAGCGGGAACGGCACCGACAGCTCCGTGCCCTGCCCGGCATAGCGCATATCGGCATGCCGGGAGAGCTGGCGGCGCGCGGTCGGCACCTTGTCCTGGGCAAGCTGGGCGTCGGCGGCGGCGGCAAGCTGGTCGAAGACCGCCCCGATCTCCTGCGCATCATGCGCGCCGGCGCGCTGCAGGCAGGTGCGCGCCAAATCATAGCGCAGATCGGTGGCCAGCAGGCCGATGGCGCAGAGGATGCCGGGATGGCGGGGCACAAACAGCGCCCGCGCGCCCAAAAGGCGCATCAGCTCGGCGCCATGCACGGGGCCCGCACCGCCAAAGGCCGCCAGCGTGAAGGCGGCAGGGTCGAGGCCACGCTCGACCGACATAAGCTTCAGCGCGCCGGTCATCGCCTCATTGACAATCGCATTCACGCCGCGGGCCGTGGCCTCGACGCTCATGCCAAGGGGGCCGGCCAGCGTCTCCAGCGCACTGCGCGCGGCACCGGCGTCAAGCGGCAGCGTGCCGGCGAGCAAGGGGGGGATCCGGCCCAGCACCAGGTTGGCATCGGTCACGGTGGGGCGGGTGCCGCCTTTGCCATAGGCCGCCGGGCCCGGTGCTGCGCCCGCACTTTCGGGCCCCACCAGGATGGCGCCATGCGCGGCCATCGACGCGATGGAGCCGCCCCCCGCCCCGATAGTGTGGATGTCGATGGCCGGCAGCGCGAGCGGCTGGTCGTTGATGCGGGTGGCGGTTGTGGTGACCGGCATGCCCCCGCGGATCAGCGCGACATCGGCCGAGGTGCCGCCCATATCGAGCGTGACCAGATCCTCGATGCCGGCAAGCCGGCCCAGAAACGCCGCCCCCCGCGCCCCGGCCGCGGGCCCCGACAGGGCCAGATGCGCGCCGAACCGGGCGGCCTGATCGGGCGGAAACACCCCGCCATTCGATTTCATGATGTAAAGCGGTGCGGCGATGTCGCGCTCCGCAAGCCCGGTTTCCAGCCGGCCCACATAGCGGCCCACCATCGGCTGCACGCTGGCATTCAGCACGGTGGCCATGGCCCGCTCATATTCGCGGAAGACCGGCAGCACCTCGGTTGACAGCGACAGCGGCATGCCGGGCAGGGCGTCGCGCAGGATCTCGGCCAGGCGGATCTCATGCGCCGGGTTGGCATGGGCATGGATGAAGCAGATCGCCACTGCCGCATAGCCGGTCAGCCCTGCGGCCAGGGACTGCGCCGCCGCCTCGTCCAGCGGCGTGACGACCGAGCCATCGACCCGCACCCGCTCGGGCAGCTCAAAGACATCGCGCGGGCGCACCGGACGGACCGGCTTTTGCCAGGAGTAAAGGTTGGCCGCGCGCGGGATCTCGCCGCGCCCGATCTCCAGCACATGGCGAAAGCCCTGGGTGGTGATCAGCGCGGTGCGCGCGCCCTTGCTTTCCAAAATGGCATTGGTGGCCACGGTCGAGCCATGCAGCACCGTGTCGATCTCGCCCGCCCGCGCGTCGGCCTGCGCCAGGGCCGCCTCGACCCCCGCAAAGAACCCCTCGGCCTGGTTGTGCGGGGTGGATGCGGTCTTGGCGACCTCGAATGTGGCGCCGGCGCGGTCGGCGATCACCACATCGGTGAAGGTGCCGCCGACATCGAGCGCGAGCACCAGGGTGCGGCCGGTCCCGGCCTTTGGGGAATGCGTCATGGCCCGCCGGTCACCTGCAGGGTCTGGCCGGTGATCCAGCCCGCCTTGTCCGAGGCCAGGAACAGCACCGCATGGGCGATGTCTTCGGGCGTGCCGACCCGGCGCATGGCGACGCTGTCGACATGGCGGGCCTGCACCTCCGGGCCCTCAGCCTCCCATTGCCGGACATAATCGGGGCTGGTGGGCATGAAGCCGGGCGCAACGGAGTTCACGGTGATCCCGAACGGGCCAAGCTCGGCGGCAAGCTGCTTGACCAGCCCGATCGCCGCGGCTTTGGCGGTGCCATAGCCCACAATGCCGGTGCGCGAGACGCCGATGCCCGCGCGCGAGGTGATGAGGACGATCCGGCCGGTGCCGGCGCGCTTCATCGCCGGTGCCGCGACGCGCACGGCATGGAAGGCCCCGTCGAGATTGACCGCCTGAAGCACCCGCCAGTCGGCATCGGTGACCTCCTCGATGGGCCGGCGCGCCTGGCCGCGCACCCCGCCCGCGGCATAGATGATGCCGTCGATGGCGCCCGAGGGGGCGGCCGCCTCGATTTGGGCGGTGAGTGCGGCGACCGCGGCAGGGTCGGTCACATCGCAGGGGCAGGGGGTGAAGCGGGCCAACTGCGCGTCACGCAGCGAGGCGGCCAGATCGGTGAGCAGGGCTGCCTCGATATCGGCCGCCCAGACCGTGGCGCCGGCATCGAGAAACCCGCGCACCAGCGCCTGCCCGATGCCGCGCACAGCGCCGGTGACGAGGATATGCTGCCCCGCAAAGCCGATCTTCATGGCGCTATTCCGCCGCCACGCTGGCAGCAAGATCGGGGAACTCGGCCAGGATCGCGGCGGCGAGCGCGCGCACCCCAGCGCCGCTGGTCCGGGCCGGGTCGGCGGGGTCCATCGCCTCGATGCCGCGGAAGATCCGGTGCTTGGCATAAAAGCGCCAGGTCACCGGCAGGGCGGCGAGCGTTTCAGTGAGGGCTTCGTAATTGGCCTCGGTCCAGACCGCTTCAAAGGCGGTCTGCGCGGCCCCAGGGCTGTAAAACCCGCCCTTGTGGCGGTCATGCGCCAGTTCGGCGCGCAGCGTGGCCGTCGCCACCGCATCGACCGTCACACCCGTCGGGCCGTTGGCCAGAACCACGCCATAGCCGCTGCGCGCCGCCTCGGCCGAGACCCAGTCGCGGGCCACATCGCGCGCCACCGCGGCCGGATCGCGGGCCAGCGGGTCGCCCCAGCCCCCCGCCCCGCCGCAGGTGACATGGATGACATCGCCCGGCCCGATGGTCACGATGTCGGTGTTGGCGAGGTCGAACTGATCGTTGCGCCCGGGGTTGCGGATGAATTGCGACGCGCCGCCGCTTTGCCCCCCGGCAATGCCCCAGCCGGTGAACCGGGTGCGGTCGCGGTTGCGCGCGGTGACCTTGGTGTTGGGCGAGAGCGCTTCGAAGACAAGCTCGGTGCCCAGCCCGCCGCGATGCTGGCCCGGCCCGCCGCTGTCGCGCACCAGCCCGTAGCGATGCACGCGGATGCCGGCCTCGACCTCGTTGACCTCCACCGGCGTGTTCTTCAGAAACCCCGCATTGGCGCCCGAGCCATCGGCCCCGTCGCCCTGGGCCGTGCCGCCCGAGCCGCCGGTCATCGGGTCGATAGCCGCCATGATCCGCCGGCCGGTCTTGGTGTCGGTGGTGTTGACATTCATGATCGGCCCGCCCGAGGCGGGGGCGGCCATCATCCGGTCGGCCGCGGCCTGGGCAAAGGCGCCGAAGGTGAGCCCGTGCAGCCGGTTGCACGAGAGGGTGCGCATGCCCACCGCGGCCGGAAAGACCGGGTTCACGATGCTGCCCGAGGGCAGGATGCAGCGGCAGGCCCGCGCGATGCCGGAATTGAGGTAAAGCGTCGGGTCGAGCGAATAGAGCACATAAACCACGCCCACCAACATCAGCACATGGCGCGGGTCGCCCCCGGTGGGCATGTTGAGCGAGCTTTCAAGCTGCGGGTCGGAGCCGGTGAAATCGAGCACCAGGCTGTCGCCCTCCACCACCAGCGTGAGCTTCAGCCGGCAGGGAAAGCCCGCCACGGCATCCTCGTCGATGTAATCGGCAAAGGGGTAGGTGCCGTCGGGCAGGCCGCGGATGATCGCCCTTGCCTGCGCCTCGGCATAATCGAGCAGATCGTCCACCCCCTCGCGAAAGGTTGCCACGCCAAAGCGCTCGATCATCTCATGGACCTTGCGCTCGCCGGTGTTGCAGGCGGCGATCTGGGCCTTGAGGTCGCCCCAGTTCTGGTCCGGCGCGCGGACATTGGCGAGGAAGATCTCCAGGATCTTCTCGTCGACCACCCCCTCGCGCAGGATTTTCGAGGGCGGGATGCGGATCCCCTCCTGATGCACTTCGCTGAGGGTGCGCGACAGCGAGGCCGGCACCGCCCCGCCCACATCGGTGTTGTGGATATGCCCGACCGAAAAGGCGACGATCTCGCCCGCATGGAAGATCGGCTTCCAGATATGCATGTCCGGCGGGTGGGTGCAGACAAAGCCCGAATAGGGATCGTTGGTCATGCAGATATCGCCGGGGCGGTAGTCGTCGATCATCGCGATCGCGCGGCCGTAATTGAGCCCCACGAACCAGGTCGCGCCCAGCTCGGTGGGCGTGGCGAAGGTCTCGCCATCGGGGGTGGTCAGGCCGGTGGTGAAATCCTCGGTTTCCTTCACAAAGGTCGAATGCGCGGTGCGGTAGAGCGTGAAGGCCATGCTTTCGGCCGCCGCCCTCGTGTGGTTCTTGAGGATCTCCAGCGTCACCTTGTCGATCGGCATTCTCAGGCCTCCGGCGTGAGCACAAGGTTGCCCCAGCCATCGATGCGGACGGCAAAGCCCGGTGGAATGATGGTGGTGCAGTCCGATTGGGTGACAATGGCCGGCCCGGCAAAGCGCTGGCCGGGGGCAAGCGCGTCGCGGGCAAGCAGGGCGGCCTCCCGCGCCGTTCCGTCCAGAAAGACCGCGGCGCGGCCCTGCGGCTGGGCAGGGCCCTCGACCTCCTCGACCGGCCGCAGATCGGGCTTTGCCGGCACGCCGGCCACGACCAGCCGAAGATTGACGATCTGCGCCTCGGCCTGGGGGTCGGAATGGTCATAGGCGCGGTGATGCGCGGCATGAAAGGCCGCGGCGATGGGGACGGTGTCGCCGGAGGTCAGCGCCGCCAGGTCGATGGGCGTCTCGATCTCGTAGGATTGGCCGCGATAGCGCATATCGGCGGTCCAGATCAGCTGTGCGCTGCCCGCAAAGCCCTGCTCGTCATGCAGCCAGTGCCGCGCCTCAGCCTCCAGCGCCTGGGCGACGGGCGCCAGGGCGCGCAGGTCGGCCGGGGTGAGATCGGCAAACACCGTCCGGATGAAATCGTTGCGGATGTCGGCGATCAGCCCGCCATAGGCCGACAGCACGCCGGGGGTGGGCGGCACGATCACCTGCGCCACGCCCAGCTCGCGCGCCAGCAGGCAGGCGGTCATCGGCCCGGCGCCGCCAAAGGCGAGCAGCGCAAATTCGCGCGGGTCGGCGCCGTGGCGGCTGAGGAGCTTTGAGATTTCCAGATACATTCCCGAAACCGCGACCCGCAGGATGCTTTCGGCCGTGGCGCGCAGATCGACGCCCATCGCGGCGGCCAGGGGCGACAGCGCCGCCTCGGCGGCCGACCGGTCGAGGGTCACCGCGCCATAGCCCAGATCGCCCGCGCCCAAAAGCCCCAGCACGGCAAAGGCATCGGTGATGGTGGGCCGGGTGCCGCCGCGCCCGAAACAGGCCGGGCCGGGACTGGAGCCTGCGCTTTCGGGGCCGACCTTGAGCACGCCGAACCCGTCGACCGAGGCGATGGAGCCGCCGCCCTCGCCGATCGAGGTGACCGAGACGGTGGGCACATGGATCGGGAACTCGCCCACCAGCTCGCCCGAGCCGAAGGCCGGCGCCCCGTCGCGGATCACCGCGACATCCGCGCTGGTGCCGCCGACATCGAAGCTCAGCACATTGGGGGTGCCGGCGCGTGCCGCGACATCGGCCGCCCCGATCACCCCGGCCGCGGTGCCCGAGAGCAGGACGGAGATCGGCTGGCTCTTGCCCAGCTCGGCCGTCATCACCCCGCCGTTTGATTTGCCGATCATCGGGATGGCCGGAACGCCCGCCGCCGCCACCGCGTCCTGAAACGCGCCAAGGTAATGGGCGACCCGCCGCTGGACATAGCCCGCGACCGTGGCCGTGACCGTGCGCTCATATTCGCGGATCACCGGCCAGACATCGGAGGAGAGGGTGACGGTCATGTCCGGGGCCTCGGCACGGATCGCGTCGCGGATCGCCCGTTCATGCGCCGGGTTGGCATAGCTGTGCAGGGTGGCCACGATGATCGTCTCGGCCCCTGCTGCAAGCGCTGCCTGCGTCGCGGCGCGCACGGCGCCCGCGTCGACGGGGGTTTCGACCGAGCCGTCTTTCAGGAGGCGTTCGGGAATGCCCCAGACCCGCTCGCGCGCGACCAGCGGATCGGGCCGGCGCGAAAAGATGTTGTAGGGGTCGGGCACCTTGAGGCGCGCAAGCTCCAGCACATCCTCGAACCCTTCGGTCACAAACAGCGCCAGCACCGCGCCGCGGCGCTGGATCACGGTGTTCACACCGACGGTGGTGCCATGGCTGAACCAGGCGATCTCGGCCGGACGGGCGGCCCCGGCCTGGGCAAGCTGGGCGAGGCCCGTGCCGATTTCCGAGCCCGGCCGGTCGGGCGTCGACAGCACCTTGTGGGAGGTCAGACTGCGGGTGCCGTCGTCAAAGAGGCAAAAATCGGTGAAGGTGCCGCCGATATCGACCGCCACGCGCTGGGCCATCAGCCGCCATCCTGATCGGCATCGGCAAAATCCGCGGCATCGGGGCAGGCATCCGCCGCAGATCCGAACACCCGCGCCTCGATGCGCCGGGCAGCCTCGGTCAGCGCCTCGATGATCGCCTCGCGCCGGCGCAGAAACCGCGGCGTGAGCGTGACCATGTTGAGGGCGGCATGCGGCACGCCATCGGGGTCGCGCACCGGCACGGCAGCACCGCTGGCACCGTCGAACCGCTCATCGATGTTGAGCGCATGGCCCAGGGCGCGCCAGCGCCGCAGCTTGTCCATGATCGCATCGACCTCGGTGACCGTGTTCTCGGTCAGCGCCGTGCGCCGCGCGCCGGCCAGATAGGCCCGCGCCTCGGCCTCGGGGCGAAAGGCAAGCATTGCATGGCCCATCGCAGTGCACCAGCCGGGCATCAGCGGGTCGCGGCTCACCTCATAGCGCACGGCAAGCGGGCTTTGCCGCGAGGTCGCGATCCGCACGTCATGGGCAGGGGTGGGCACGCCCAGAACAACGCTTTCCTGAAACCGGGTCAGCAGCATGTCGAGCTCGGGCGTTGCGGCGCGCAGGATGGTCGCGGTCACCCCGCCGACCCAGCCATGCTCGCCCCCCAGCGCGGTGCCCATCCGGTAGCGCCCCTCTGGCGTGGTCTCCAGATAGCCCTCGGCCATCAGCGTGGCGAGCAGCATATGCGTGGAGCTTTTGGGCAGCGCCAGTGCGGCGGCCACATCGCGCAGCGCGAGCTGACGGTCGCTGGAGGCAAACAGCTCCAGGATGCGCAGGGTGCGCACAGCGGATTTGACCGCAACATTCATATATCTGAACGCATATCCGCTGTCATGAATAAAGCTTGACGCATCGAAAACCGCGCCGTCAATATCAAAAACTCATGGGATGGGGTGCGAATGGGCGCGGCGCTGGACCGGCAGGTGGCAATCGTGACAGGCGGGGCGCGCGGCATCGGCCGCGGATGCGCCCTCGCCCTCGCCGCCCGCGGCTGCGCCATTGCCCTGGTCGATGTGCTGGAGGTCGAGCTCGCCCGCACCTGCGAGGAGATCGGCGCCGAGGGCGTGCCCTGCCTTGCCCTCACCGCCGATGTTGCCGATCACGGTCTGGCGGCCGAGGTGGTCGCCGGCATCATGGCCGAATGGGGCCGCATCGACATTCTGGTCAACAATGCCGGCCGGTCGATGCCCAAGGGGATCGGCGAGATCACCGAGGCCGAGTGGGACGCCACGATCGACGTCAATCTCAAGAGCTGCTTCAACTATATCCAGGCCGCGGCCCCGGTCATGCAGGCGGCCGGGCATGGGCGCATCGTCTCGATGTCCTCGCTGAACGCGCATTCGGGCGGGGTGACGGCCGCGGTGTCGCGCTTTGCCTATGCCGCGGCCAAGGCCGGGATTGTCGGGCTGACCCGGGCCCTGGCCAAGGAACTTGGGCCCGAGATCCTGATCAACGCGATCTGCCCGGGGCTGATCAAGACCGAGACCGCAAAGAACCCGGTGATCGCGGCGCGCGAGCCGGAGCTTGTGCGGGGCATTGCGCTCAACCGCGTCGGCACGCCGCGCGATGTGGCCGAGCTGGTCGCGTTTCTGACCCTGTCCGACCCGTGTTTCATCACCGGTCAGGACATCACCATCGACGGGTTTCAATGGAACCGGTGAAACCCGATCCAAGAGGCCGTGCGACGGCCCAGACCGCGTGCCGGGCGATGGGGATAACCCGGCCCCGACGCCTCCGGCCCGAGACAACAGGAGAGAGAAGACCATGATGAGACATCTTGCAGCAGCCGCGCTGACGGCAGCGCTGGCGGTGACCGCACCGCTGGGCCAGGCACGGGCCGACACCTTCGTGTTCGCCAATTCCTCGGCCTATGACAATCTCGACCCGCATGCGATCTTCGATGTGGGCCGGGTCGCCTCGCGCCTGAACCTTTATGACGGGCTGATGCGCTGGCAGGACAACCCGCCGGTGCTGGAGCCCTGGCTGGCCGAAAGCCACACGGTGTCCGAGGACGGGCTCGTCTACACCTTCGTTCTGCGCGACGGCATCACCTTCCATGACGGCTCGGCGATGACGGCCGAGGATGTGGTCTATTCGCTCGACCGGATCCTGACGCTCAAGCAGGGCGCCTTCTCGCTCTTTGCCGATGTGCTGGATGTGGGCTCGGCCGTGGCGCTCGACGACAAGACCGTGCAGTTCACGCTCAGCAAACCCTCGGCGATCTTCCTGGCCACGGTGCCGGAGATCTATGTGGTCAACAAGGATCTGGTCCAAGCCAATGAGGTCGATGGCGATCTGGGCGCGGTCTGGCTAAGCCAGAACGATGCCGGCTCGGGCTCCTACATGCTCACCCGCTATGACCCGGCCATCGGCTTTCAGGCCGAGCGGTTCGAAGAGCATTTCCTGGGCTGGGACCACAATCCCGACCCGATCGAGACGATCGAGTTCCGCACGGTCGTGGAGGTGAATTCACGCGTGCTGGGGCTGATGAACGGCGATTTCCACGGCACGGACGGCTATCTGCCGCAGGATCAGGTCAAGCGCCTGGCCGCCTCGGACGAGGTGGTCGTGGATGAGCAGGAGAGCATGCGCATCTTCTATTCCATCATCCACAATGGCCGCCCGCCCTTTGATGATGTGAACCTGCGCAAGGCAATCTCCTACGCCTTTGACTATGACGCCTTCATCGAGAACATCCTGTCGGGTTCGGTCGCGCGCAACCCGGTGCCGCTGCCCAACAATATCTGGGGCGCGCCGACCGGGGTTGAGGGCTACACCTATGATCTGGAGAAGGCCAAGGAGTATCTGGCCAAGGTCGAGGGCGACATTCCGGTGATCACGCTGGGCGCACTGGCCGGCTATGGCCAGACCGAGCAGGCCGCCGCATTGTTGCAAAACGGGCTGACCAAGATCGGGGTGGAGACCAAGATCGTGGC
>JBCBKN010000068.1:0-14789 GCA_038521775.1 Pseudomonadota bacterium
ATGTCGGCCGAGGCCGAGAACTTCTCCGAATCGCTGCGGCGCGAGGCGGAGATCGTCCAGGGTCTGGGCATGCGCGATGCGGGGCTGCTGCGCTGGCGCGCGCGGCGCGACAAGTCGCTCGATGCGACCATTGCGGCCTCCGATGTGTCGGGCACGATCTCCAATATCTCCAAGAGCTTCCGGTTCTTCATGCAGTCGTTGATGCTGGGGCTGGGCGCCTATCTGGTGCTGCAGGGCGAGCTGAGCCCGGGGATGATGATCGCGGGCTCGATCCTGCTGGGCCGCGCCCTGGCACCGATCGAACAGGGCATTGCGCAATGGGCGGTCATGCAGCGCGCCCGCCAGGGCTGGACCCAGCTTTCGGAGCTGCTCGAAAAAACCCCCATCGAGCCGGCGCGCACCCAGTTGCCCGCGCCGCGCGCGATCCTGAATGCCGAGCAGATCACGGTGGTCCCGCCGGGCGAGAAGCTGGCGACGCTGCGCATGGTCAGCTTTCGGGTCGATCCGGGCCAGGCGATGGGGGTGATCGGCGTCTCGGGGGCGGGCAAGTCGACGCTGGCCCGGGTGCTGACCGGCATCTGGCGCACCGCCTCCGGCACGGTGCGGCTGGACGGTGCCGCGCTTGAGCATTACTCCAACGAAGCGCTGGGCCGCCATGTGGGCTATCTGCCCCAGGAGGTGGCGCTGTTCGACGCGACCGTGGCCGAGAACATCGCCCGCCTGTCGCCCCAGCCCGATGCCGCGAAAGTGGTCGAGGCGGCCAAGAAGGCCGGCGCGCATGAGATGATCCTGAAACTGCCCGACGGCTATGACACCCGCATCACCACCGGCGGCGGACGTCTGTCGGGCGGGCAGCGCCAGCGCATCGGCCTTGCCCGGGCGATGTATGGCGAGCCGGTCATTCTGGTGCTGGACGAGCCGAACTCCAACCTCGACTCGCTGGGCTCGGACGCGCTCAACAAGGCGATCCAGCATATGAAGGATGACGGGAAGGCCGTGATCATCATGGCCCACCGCCCCGCCGCGATCACGATGTGCGACACGCTGCTATTGCTCGATCAGGGCATGCGCCGCGCCTTCGGTCCGCGCGACGAGGTGCTGCGCGAGCATCTGCGCAACTTCAATCAGGTCGCCAGCACGATCGGCGCGGATGCGCAGCCCGGCACGCAGCCAGGGCCGGCGGGCGACGCCCCGGCCGCGGCGAGTTTGGCACCGACCGGCACCGGTCCCAACGCTGCTCCCAGTTCGGGGCCCAATTCGGGGCCCAGCACCACGGTCACCTCGGTGGCCAGCAGCACGGTCACGCCCAGCGGCCAGGCCGCTGGCCCCGCCGCGGGCCCCGCGCCAAACAGGCCGGCCGCCGCCAAAAATCCCGCCACAAGTCCCAGTTCGAACCCGGAGGCCGGCAAAGCCCCGGGACCGGTAACCGGCAGTGAGGTCACCTGATGAGCGACAGATCCGATAAGACACCGCCCAGCCCTCCTCTCGAACCCAAGACCAAGGAGGCGCCGGGACGGAAGCCGGGCCTCGGCCCCGTGCCGACGCTTGGCAAGATCACCCCTGCGCGCAAGTCGGCCTCGGAAATTGCATCGGAAGCAACCTCGCTTTTCGGCCTGCGCGGCAAGGCCAAACCGGCCAGTGCCAAGACGCCTGCCACCAAGCCCGTCACAAAAGCCCCAGCGCCGGCGCCGCTGCCCGGCAGTCCTGTCGCGGCCGAGGCAAACCGGCGCTGGAGCGCGCGCACGCCGATGTCGGTGGGCCTGGTTTCGGTGGTGGCCCTGGTCGGCGGTTTCGGCATCTGGGGCGGCACGGCCAGCATTTCGGGCGCCGTCGTTGCGATGGGCCAGATCGAGGTGGAGGCCAACCGGCAGGTCATCCAGCATCCCGATGGCGGCGTGGTCGGCGAGATCCTGGTCAAGGATGGCGACAAGGTTGCGACCGGCGACGTGCTGATCCGGCTCGACGACACCCGGCTGCAATCGGACCTCAATGTCGCCGAGGCGCAGCTTTATGAGATCATGGCGCGGCGCCAAAGGCTGATTGCCGAGCGCGACCGGCTCGACGATGTCACGTTCGACGAGCCGTTGCTGGCGCTCGCGCAGGAGCGTGAGGATGTCGCGGCGCTGCTGGAGGGGCAGTTGCGCCAGTTCCGCATCGGGCGGGAATCGCGCGAGCGGCGCACTGCCCAGCTGCGCGAACGCCAGCAACAGACCGAAAACCAGATCGTCGGCATCATCGCGCAGAACGATGCGATGTCCGAGCAGCTGGCGCTGATCGAGAAGGAGCTGGTCGACAAGCGCGGGCTTTTGGAGCGCGGGCTGGGCAATGCGCCCGAGGTCTACCGGCTGGAGCGTGAGGCCTCCTCGCTCAAGGGACGGGTCGGCGAATTCATCGCCTCGATTGCCCAGGCCAAGGGGCGCATTGCCGAGATCGAGATCGAAATCGACGCCATCGAGACCGAGATCCGGCGCGAGGCGATCACCACGCTGCGCGATCTGGAATACCGCGAGGTCGAGCTGCGCGAGCGTCGGCTGACCATTCTCGAGCAGCTGTCGCGCACCGACATCCGCTCTCCGGTCAATGGCATCATCTATGGCAACACGGTCTTTGCCCTGCGCGCCGTGCTGCGTTCGGCCGAGCCGATCATGTATGTCGTGCCCATCGACAGCGATCTGGTGATCACCACCCGGGTCGAGCCGATCAATATCGACGAGGTGCATGTCGGCCAGGCCGCGACGCTGCGCTTTTCGGCCTTTAACATGCGCGACACCCCCGAGCTTGAGGGCACGATCACCCAGGTCTCGGCCGATGCCTTTATGGATGAGGCGCGCGGCATCTCCTACTTCACCGCGCAGGTCGCGCCCAATGATGGCGAGCTTGCGCGGCTTGAGGGGCGGGAGCTTTTGCCCGGCATGCCGGTCGAGGCCTATATCAAGACCGGTGAGCGTACGGCGCTGAACTACATCATCCGCCCCTTTATGGACTATTTCAATCAGGCGCTGCGCGAGGAGTGACGCGCGCCGGACAATGACAGGGGAGGAGAGATGAGCGGTTTTGAGGAAAAGCTGGCCGAGCTTGGGCTGAAGCTGCCCGAAGCGCCCGCGCCGGCGGCCAATTATGTGCCCTATGTGATCAGTGGCACGCTGGTCTTTGTGTCGGGGCAGGTTTCGCTGGGTCCCGACGGGCCGATCCGCGGCCGGCTGGGGGATGATCTGGACGTGGCCGCCGGCAAAGCGGCCGCACAGGCCTGCGGGCTGGCGCTGATCGCGCAGCTCCGCGCAGCGCTCGGCGGCGACCTCTCGCGGCTGGTGCAGGTGGTCAAGCTGACCGGCTTTGTGAACTCCACGCCCGACTTCACCGACCAGCCGGCGGTGATTAACGGCACCTCCGATCTGATGGTGGCGGTGTTTGGCGATCGCGGCCGGCATGCAAGGGCGGCGGTCGGCTGCGCGGCACTGCCGCTTGGTGTGGCGGTGGAGGTTGAAGGCATCTTCCGGATCGCGTGACCACAGCGCTGGGCCGCTGCAAAGGGCGGGCCGAAGGGAGACGCGGTGAGCATCTGGCCGGCCCGCCCCGCGGGCCCGCCTAAAAGCGTCGGGCACATTGTCTTTCGGGCCCTGGGGGCCCGGGGCCCCGATGGCATCTGGGGGTCACTTGGGCGGAAGGATTGGCACCGATGGCTGAGCTGCCCGAACCGTTTCTGACCCACCCCATTGCGCATCGCGGGCTGCATGACGTCGCAAGCGTGTGTCCGGAGAACTCCCGCGCCGCGGTCGCAGCCGCAATCGATGCCGGCTGCGGGATCGAGATCGATGTGCAGATGGCGGCCTGCGGCACGCCGATGGTCTTTCACGATGACACGCTCGACCGTCTGACCGGGCATGCGGGACCGGTCCGCGCGCAGGACGCGGCAGCCCTGGGCGCGATGGCGCTCCATGGCACCCAAGAGACCATCCCGACGCTTGCCGAGATCCTGTCGCTCACCGCGGGGCGCGCGCCATTGCTGATCGAGATCAAGGATCAGAGCGGCTGTCTCGGCCCCGTTGATGGACGGCTGGAAGCCGCCACCTGCCGCGTGTTTGGCGGCTATGCCGGGCCGGTGGCGCTGATGTCCTTCAACCCGCACAGCATGGCCGTCTGCAAGGACCGCGCGCCGGGCCTGCCGCGCGGCTTGACCACCTGCCCGTTTCGCCCCGAGGACTGGCCCGGCACGACGGCAGCACGCTGTGCGGCGCTCACCGAGATCGCGGATTTCGACGCGGTCGGGGCCAGTTTTGTCTCGCATCACCACCGGGCGCTGGACATGCCTGCGGTCACGGCCCTGCGGCGGCGGGGCGTTCCCGTGCTGTGCTGGACGATCCGCGCGGCGGCCGAGGAGGCCCAGGCGCTGCGACATTCCGACAATGTGACCTTTGAGGGCTACCGACCTGCGGCGCTTCTGCCGCAGCGGCATTGACCTCGCCGCTCCCTCCAACACATTCACTGACATGGATGGCGGCGCCCGCATCGAGATCGACGTTTTGGAGGATCTGTCGCAGATCGAGGCGACGGAATGGGATGCCTGCGCCTGCCCCGAAGCGGTGTCGGGCCGCCCCAAGGACCCTTTCACCACGCACCGGTTTTTGCGCGCGCTGGAGGTTTCGGGCTCGGTTGGGCGGCGCACAGGCTGGCAGCCGCGGCATCTGGTCGCCAGGCTCAATGGCCAGATCATCGGGGTGATGCCGCTTTATGCCAAGGGGCACAGCCAGGGCGAGTATATCTTCGACCATGCCTGGGCGCATGCCTATGAGCGGGCGGGGGGAGACTACTACCCCAAATTGCAGGCCGCAGCCCCCTTCACCCCGGCCACCGGCCGCCGGCTCTTGGCCCGCCCGGGCGAGACCGAGGCGGTTGCGCGCGCCGCCCTGGTCGAGGGCGCCACGGCGCTGGCGCGGCAAAACGGCGTCTCCTCGGTTCACATCACCTTTTGCACCGAGGCCGAGGCGCAAGAGGGCGCGGAGCTGGGGCTGCTCCACCGCACCACCCAGCAGTTTCACTGGGAAAGCCGCGGCTATGCCAATTTCGACGCCTTCCTGGCCGACCTTTCGTCGCGCAAGCGCAAGAACATCCGCAAGGAGCGCGCCACCGCCCAAAGCGCCGGCGAGATCGTGGCGCTGACCGGCCCCGATCTGAGCCCCGCCCATTGGGAGGCGTTTTGGGTCTTTTACCAGGACACGGGCAGCCGCAAATGGGGCCAGCCCTACCTCACCCGGGCCTTTTTCGATGCGGTGCAGGCCACCATGCGCGACGATGCGCTGCTGGTGCTGTGCCTGCGCGACGGGCGCCCGGTGGCGGGGGCGCTCAACTTCATCGGGCGCGACACCCTTTATGGCCGCTATTGGGGCTGCGTTGAGGACCATCCCTGCCTGCATTTTGAGCTGTGCTACTATCAGGCGATCGACTGGGCCCTGGCGCATGGTCTGGCCCGGGTCGAGGCCGGTGCGCAGGGCGAGCATAAGCTCGCGCGCGGTTATCTGCCCGTGCCCGTCCACTCCCTGCACTGGATCGGCGATCCCGGGTTCCGCCGGGCGGTCGCGCAATATCTGGAGCAGGAGCGGGCCGCGGTCGATCACGAGATCGAGGTGCTCACCGATTACGGGCCGTTCCGCCGCTGTCCCGAACAGGAGGAGTGACGGCACCCGCCGCGCCTCCGCACCGAGCCACACCCAGCCCAGAGGATCGCTCCGCCATGGCCCATAAACTCACCGACCGCGCGGCCGCGCTCGCCCCCTTTCTTGCCGCCGGCTGGGCCGAAGCGGAGGGGCGCGATGCCCTTTCCAAGACCTTCCGTTTTGGCGATTTTTCCGCCGCTTTCGGCTGGATGACCCAGGTCGCCCTGACGGCCGAAAAGATGGATCACCACCCGGAATGGGCCAATGTCTACAACCGGGTCGAGGTCACGCTGACCACCCATGACGCCGGCGGGCTCACGCAGCTCGATCTCGATCTGGCCGCCAGGATGGATCATCTGGCCGGCTGAGCGTCGGGCGTGCCGCGACCGTGCCTCCTATGGCCCCAGGCGGGTCTCAGGTGGGCCTCACGCAGCGTCAGCCCGGACCAAGCGCGGGCCCAGCCCCCGGGGCCAGATGATCGATCACCCGCAGCTTCACGCCACCCTCGGGGCGCAACGTAATCACGAGCCGCGGCTTGGGCACCTGCCCGACCGCTTCGAAGGAAAACCGGCGCAGCAATGTGGCCAGCACGATCTGCGCCTCCATCAGCGCAAAGCCCGCGCCGATGCAGATGCGCGGCCCGTCGGAAAACGGCAGATAGGTAAAGCGCGCCGGTTTGCGATCGAGAAACCGGTCGGGGCGAAAGGCATCCGGCTCCTCCCAATACAACCGATGCCGGTGCAGCGCATAGAAGGGCAGCATCATCGTGTCGCCGGGGTGGACCACCCGGCCGCAGATCCGGTCCTCGGCCTGGGCGGTGCGTGCGATAAAGGCCGCCGGCGGGTAGAGCCGCATGGTCTCGTCGATCACCGCGCGCAGAAACGGCAGGCGGGCCAGATCCGCGGGCGTGGCAACGGTGCGGTCGCCCAAAACCTCGGCCACCTCGGCCCGTGCCCGCGCCTGCGCGCCAGGATCGAAGGCCAGCAGGTAAAGCGACCAGGCCAGCGCCAGCGCGGTGGTTTCATGCCCCGCCACAATGAAGGCCAGCAGATTGTCGCGCAGTTCCAGCGGGTTCATCTTGCGCCCGGTTTCGGGGTCGAGCGCGGCAATCAGCAGATCCAGAAGATCGGGCGCATCGGGGCTTTGCGACAGCCGAGCCTTCACGACCCGGTCCGCGACCTTGTGCAGCCGCCCCGCCGTGTTGGGGCGCAGCAGCGTCTCGGGCCGCGGCACCCAGGCCGGCGCGCCGAACAGATCGACAATCGAGATGCGCGCCACCGAATGGATATAGGCGTCGATTGCGCGCTGCACCTCGCCGCGGTCCATCTCGCCGCCGCCGGCCAGCGTGACGCGCGAGATGACGTCGAAGGTCACGGCCACCATCTCGGCATAAAGATCGGCAATGCCGCCGTGATGGCGCGCGATGGTGCCACGGAGGCCTCGGCCGCCGCCTCCATCACCGGGGCGAGGTCGACAAGATTGCGGTGCGAGAAAACCGGCGCCGCGGTGCGCCGCTGCCAGCGCCACTCCGCCCCTTCGGCCAGGAACAGGCTGTGGCCCACCCCCGGCTCCAGGATCCGCTTTGAGACGACCGAGCGGGGGTAGCTCTCGACATTGTCGCGCAAGATGCGTTTGAGCCCCCGCGGATGCATCACCATATGCCAGCGTGTGGCGGTCTTGGCCGAAATCATCGGCTGGCGGGTGGCCAGATCCGGCACGATCTGCAGGATGTTGCGCCGCGCCGCGCGCAGGGTGCCCAGGATGCCCAGCGGCTCGGTGTGCAGACGCACCCGCACCGGCAGCGTCGTGCTCTCCTCGATCAGATCGCGCATCCAAAGGCCTCCCTCTTGTCGCTTGACCGGGCCGTCCCGCTGCGCTGGTATGTAGGTCGGTTCGGATTGGATGTGAGAGATTATGGTGACGCGCCTGTTTCTTCCGGCTGCCCTTTCACTGCTTGCGGCTTGTGCAGAGCCCGAAGCGGCCTATGAGCCGCCGCTGACCGCCGCCGAGCGACTTGAGCCGCGAAACAACGTGCCGAATGCGCCCACGCCGCTTGCGCGTGAGGAGCCGCCAAGCAATCTGCCCGAAAACGCGCTGGACCCGCAGGAGGTGGCCGAGCTTCTGTCAGGCGTCGATCTGAGCTGCTTTGGCGACAGCCGCACCTATGGCATCGCCTTTCAAAATGGCGGCGGGCTGACCATCCGCGGCTTTCGCACCAATATTCGCGGCAGCTGGACGCCGACCCGGGGCGGCATCGAATACCGGTTGTGGAGCATGTATGAGGCCGACAACGAGTTTCGGTGGCTTTATGTGGCACTGCACCCGCGCGGCATCCAGCTTGGCGGCGATGTCTGCGTGGAGATCTGAGGCCGAAACGCGCGCTTTGTCAGCGGCCTCAGGTAAAGGCCTGGGGACGCGCGGTGCGGGCAAGCTGGTCGAGCACCGCATTGACCAGCTTCGGCTCGCGCCCGTCGGGAAAGAAGGCCTGGGCGGTTTCGACATATTCGGCGATGATCACCCGCGGCGGCGTCTCGGTGGCCAAAAGCTCGGCCCCTGCGGCACGGAAAAGCGCCCGCAGCGTGGGGTCGATGCGCACAATCGGCCAGCGGTCGACCAGGGCGCCGTCGGTCATCTGATCGATGGCCGCCTGCCGGCTGACAGCTTCGGTGACCACCGAGCGAAAAAGCTCGATATCGGCCTCCTGATAGGTGGCCCCGTCGATCTCCGCGCCGATCCGGTAGGTTTCGAACTCGCGCAGCGCCGTCTCCAGCTCGGTTCCCTGCGCCTCCATCTGAAACAGCGCTTGCACGGCATAAAGACGGGCCGCACCGCGGGCGCGTCGGCGGTCTTCCGACGCGCGGGGCATCAGGCGCGACCCGTGCTGTCGCTGGGGGCGCCGGCGATCTGGATGTCGGGGGTCGAGACCGGCACACGCCCCGAGCCGGGGTTTCGAAACCGACGCGCCGCGGCGATCAGATGCAGGGACGCCTCGGCCGCGCCGCCGCCCTTGTCGAGATCGCGGGCCCGCACCAGCGCCTGATCGAGATTCTCCACGGTCAGAATGCCATTGCCCACCGCCAGGCCGGACAGGCTCAGCTCCATCAACCCGCGCGCACTTTCGCCGGCCACAATGTCGAAATGCGAGGTCTCGCCGCGAACGACACAGCCCAGCGCCACGAAGCCGTCAAAGCTGTCGCGCGCGGCCTGGATCGCGCCTGGGATCTCCAGCGCCCCGGGCACCGAGATCACATCGACACTCGCCTCGACCAGAGCCAGGGTCTTTCGCGCGCCTGCCTCGAGCGCGGCGGCGATATCGCCATAATAGGGCGATGTCACGATCAGAACCCGCGGCGAGGGATCGAAGATCGGCAGCGGCAGGGCGCGGTCGCTTTCTCCGGCCATCAGATGTCTTCCTCCGTCGCAGGGTCGGGCGGTGTCTTTGTGTCGGCAGCCGGCGGGCCGATGGGCCGCACACCGTTGATGGTCAGCCCGTAGCCTTCAAGCCCGACCACACGGCGGGCGGGCGAATTGGTCAGCAGCGTCATTTCGGTGATGCCCAGCGCGCCGAGGATCTGCGCGCCCAGCCCGTATTTGCGCAGGGTCTGGGGCGACACGCTCGACGGCTCAAGCAGCGCTGAGACCGCCCTGGCCGAATTGTCGCGCAGAATGACCACCGCGCCGCGGCCATCTTCGGCAATCATCCGCATTGCTTCGGCAAGCTGGCCCGAGCGGCCCGGCACAACGTCAAGCGCATCCTGCAGCAGGTTCTCGACATGCATGCGCACAAGGACCGGGCCTGGCGCCGACAAATCGCCCCGCGTCAGGGCGACATGTTCGCCGCCGCCGGTCTCATCGGCAAAGACGCGCAACAGCCAGTCGCCGCCATGGGGCGAGGTGACAGGGCGCTGCGCGACCTCGCGCACCAGATTGTCATGCCGGCGGCGATAGGCGATCAGATCCGAGATCGTGCCGATCTTCAGCCCATGAAGCTGGGCAAAGGCGACCAGATCGGGCAGCCGGGCCATGCTGCCATCATCCTTCATGATCTCGCAGATCACGCCCGATGGGTTGAGCCCGGCCAGCCGCGAGATGTCGACGGCCGCTTCGGTATGCCCGGCCCGCACCAGCACCCCGCCTTCCCGCGCGCGCAGCGGAAAGACATGGCCGGGCGTGGCGATGTCGCCTGCCCCGCTTTCAGGGCTGATCGCAACCGACACGGTGCGCGCTCGGTCATGGGCCGAAATGCCGGTGGTCACGCCCTCGCGCGCCTCGATCGAGGTGGTAAAGGCGGTCTCATGGCGCGACTGGTTGTTGGCCGACATCAGCGTCAGGCCCAGCCGGGCGACCCGCTCGGCGGTGAGCGCGAGGCAGATCAGCCCGCGGCCATGGGTGGCCATGAAGTTGATCGCATCCGGGGTCGCCATCTGCGCCGGGATGACGAGATCGCCCTCATTCTCGCGATCCTCGTGATCGACAAGAATGAACATCCGCCCGTTGCGCGCGTCCTCGATGATTTCGTCCACGCTCGAGATCGCGTCGTAATCCTGGTCTCGCATCGCTGTCCGAAGCCCCTGTCAATCGTGGCTTGGACATAGCCCGCCGCGGGTGCGAATGCCAGTGCCGCGCGACGCCCGCACATGCGGCTGCGGCGCGCAGTGCGGTGGCGACGGAGCGGGGCGGTGCGATTGGCGGGCTCGAGGTCCCGAGAAGGGCGACCTGCGCACAGGTGCTGAGGCGTTCAGCGCGGATGCGGTTCGAAATAATCCTCGGCCGGCACATATCCGGCAAACCCGCCCAGCGCAGGCCAGCGTGCCTCCAGCGGCGTGTCGCCCACAACCAGCACCCCGTCGCGGGGAACCCGGCCCGGCGCGAGTGCTGCGCGCAGCGCGCTGCCGGTCGCCGACGGGCTGAGGGCGGTTGTGGGCGCGCGGATCGCCGCCTCGACCGGCACGCCCTGGGCCGCCAGCCGCGCGACCAGCGCGTCAGGGTCGATGGGGGCATAGACGGCCAGGCGCCGGCTGCAGCCGATCAGCGCAGAAAGCCGTGCGGCGCGGGCCTCGGCCAGCCGGTCTTCTTCCCGCATCAGCCGCAAGGCATTGGTCGAGAACAAGAAGGCCACCACATCGCGCCCCGTGGTTGCGCGCACCGTGGCATAGCGCGTGTAGTCGAGCCCGATCTGGCGTGCCCGAGCAACGCGCAGGCGCACAACCTCCAATGGCAGCCGGGGCAAAAGCTGCAGCCTGGCCTTGCGCCAGCAATGCCGCCGCCAGGACACACCGGCATCGAAGGCCGGCCCGCCATTATGGCCAAGCCGGCTCATTGCGCCGCACCCGCCGCCGCAGCGGTCCCAGGCCCGGGCGGCGACGCGTCCGCAAGCCGGGCGACATAGCGCGCCATCAGATCGATCTCCAGGTTGAGCCGGTCGCCCGCGCCAATGGCACCCCATGTGGTCACCTGCGCGGTGTGCGGGATGATGTTCACCCCGAACTCGGCACCCTCGACCTCATTGACCGTGAGCGAGGTGCCGTTCAGCGCGACCGAGCCCTTTTCGGCAATGAACCGCGCAAGTTCGGGCGGGGCACGAAACCGGTATCGCATGCTGTCACCTTCGGCTCGCGCCTCAAGCACCTCTGCGAGCCCGTCGACATGGCCCGACACGATATGCCCGCCAAGCTCATCGCCCACCTTCAGCGCCCGCTCCAGATTGATCCGCTGACCCGGCACCCACCCGCCCAGGGTGCTGCGCGCCAGCGTTTCGGCCGAGGCATCGACGGCAAACCAGCCTTGCGGACCGGGTTGCCCGACCGGGTGAAGCTCGGTCTGCCCCGTCTCGACAACCGTCAGGCAGACCCCGTCACAGGCGATGGAGGCGCCCAGCGCAATCGCCTCGACATCATAGCCGGTGCGAATGCGGATGCGCGTGTCGCCGCGCTGCGCAATCTCGGCGATTTCGCCGATATCGGTGACGATGCCCGTGAACATGCCCTGCTCCGCTCGCTATGCCAGGCGCCGGCCGGCCGCCCAGCCCGCTCCTCCGAGCCCTAGCCCGACACCCGCAAGGCTGCAAGCATCGCTGGACCTTTTGTAAAAAAACGGTAACAGTTCCGAAACCACATCCGACGCAGGTACAATGGTGTCGGTCGAGAACAAAGATGCAGGCAGCTCAGCGCAAATTTCTGTTCCTCCAGGGTCCGCACGGCCCCTTTTTTGGTGAGCTTGCGCTGCGGCTTTCGGCCATGGGCGCCGGGGTCATGCGCGTGTGCCTCAACGCCGGCGACCGCGCCGCCTGGCCATCCAGCCTGCCCCAGCGCGCCCTGCATGGGCCACAGCAGCGCCAGGCCGCCACCCTCACCCGGCTGATCGCGCAGGAGGCGGTCACCGACATTGTGATGTATGGCGATGCGCGACCGCTGCATGATTGGGCGATTGAGGCGGCTGACGGGGCCGGGCTGCGCCGCCACATCTTTGAAGAGGGCTATCTGCGCCCGCATTGGATCACCTATGAGCGCAGCGGCACCAATGGCAATTCGCCGGTGCTGGGGCTGTCGCTGGCGCAGATCCGGGCGGCCGTGCACGGCTCGCACCTCCCCCTGACCGATGCGCCCACCGGATGGGGGGCGGCGCGCGCGCATGCCACGCTGGGTGCGCTCTATCACGCCCGAACCCTGGCCGGGCGGCGGGCCTTTCCCGATTATCGCAGCCATCGCGGCATCGGGCTGGAGCGTGAGGCCTGGCTGAACCTGCGACGCCTGCTGCGCGGCCCGCGCCATGCGCTGACCAGCCGGTGGCAGGCCGGTGCGTTGCGGCGCAGCGGCCGGGCCTTTCATCTGGGGCTGTTGCAGCTCGGCCATGACGGCGCGGTGCGGCGCCACAGCCCGTTTTCCTCGATGGCAGGCTTCATCGAACATTGCGTTGCGGCCTTTGCCCAGGGCGCGCCAGATGTGCATCACCTGGTGCTCAAGACGCATCCCTTTGAGGATATGCGCGAGCCGCTGGTGCGGATCCTGCGCCGCGCGGCATCGGCCAATGGCGTCGCGCGGCGGGTCCATCTCATCCAGGGCGGGCCGCTCGGGCCGCTGCTCGATGCCGCGCAATCCGTTGTCACGGTGAACTCCACCGCCGGTCAGCAGGCGCTCTGGCGGGGGCTGCCGCTCGCCGCCCTGGGCCGTGCGGTCTATGCAAAGCCCGGCCTCGTTTCGGCACAGCCGCTGGCCGCCTTCTTTGCCGCGCCCGACGCGCCGGACCATGCCGCCTATCTCGATCTGCGCCGCTTCCTGCTGGCGACAAGCCAGTTTCGCGGCAGCTATTACACCCGTGCCGGGCGGCGCGAGGCGCTCAGCGAGCTGCCGGCCGAGATGCTGGCCGCCTGCGACCGCTATGTCGCGCTGATGGGCGGAACGACGCGTCCGGACAAAGCGCCCAACGCCCCGGCCTCGGCGCCCAGATCGGGCAAAGCCCCGGCTTTGGGGGCCCTTTCCTGAGTCCGAGCGCGTGCCTGCGCGTGGCGCTTTCGCGTGGCCCCCGCGATACAGCGAAATCCCCCGCTTGCCCCCGTCTGCCCCCCGGCTGCCGCCCGCGTGCCCCCCGCTTGCGTTGCCGGTTCGCCACGCGGCCCCGCCCCCCTGCAACAGACCGATTCCCTTCTTGGGAAAACTCCTGTAAGCTGATGTGAAACGGTGGCTTAAAGCTCCGAAGAGGCAGCAGACGGGACAGTGACCTTGCGATCGATCGTCATGATTCGCATGCTGGCGATGCTTGCATGTGCCGGGCTGGCCGGCTGCGGTTTGCCCCGCAGCGGTCCCAGCGAAAGCGAAATCACCGCCGATCCGGATGAGACGGCCCTGCCCTTTGCGGTGGTTGCAGTGACCGATGATGTCGCCCAGATCTCGCGCATCGACGAATCCCGCCAGTTCTCGAATGCCCTTCTGCGCAGCGCG
Source organism: Pseudomonadota bacterium (assembly GCA_038521775.1). Classification (GTDB taxonomy): domain Bacteria; phylum Pseudomonadota; class Alphaproteobacteria; order Rhodobacterales; family Rhodobacteraceae; genus J013. Next base: position 13,589 of record JBCBKN010000068.1, read on the forward strand.
CTGGAGAATGTCGACGACATCGCGCCGGGCGACAAGCTCAGCATCACCGTGTGGGAAAATGTCGGCGGCGGCGAGGGGGTGCTGACCGGTGTGGGCCAGAAATTTGCCATCCTGCAGGAGACCGAGGTCGATGAGGATGGCTTTATCTTCATGCCCTATGTGGGCCGTGTCCGCGCCTCGGGCAACTCGCTTGAGGGGCTGCGGCGGGTGATCGCCCGGGGTCTGCAGGACCAGACCCCCGATCCGCAGGTCGAGGTCCGGCGCCTTGAGCAGGGCGGCGCGAAGGTCAGCGTGATCGGCAATGTCCGCAGCCCGGGGATCTATGTGATCGAGAACGCCACCCGCCGGATCCTGCCGATGCTCTCGGCCGCGGGCGGTGTGGTTGAGGAGCCCGAGGTTGCGCTGATCACACTGCGGCGCGGCAAGCTGTCGGAAACCATCTGGCTGGAAGAGCTCTACGACCGCACCGATTTCAACGTCGCCCTGCGCGCGGGCGACCAGATCATCGTCGAGCGTGACCGCCGCGCCTTCACCGCGCTGGGGGCGCTCAACAGCCAGGTGCGGGTGCCCTTCCCCTCGCGCAGCATCAACGCGCTGGAGGCGCTGGGGCTTGTGGGCGGTCTCAACACCCAGATCGGCAACCCGTCGGGGCTGTTTGTGTTTCGCACCGAGCTGCCGGAGGTCGCCGACGCGCTGCTGCCCGATGCGCGGGTCGTGGCGCCCACGCGCATGGTCTACACCATCGATCTGGCCCAGCCGGGCGGCATGCTGACGGCGGCCAGCTTCTCGATCCGCGATGGCGACATCCTTTATGCGACCGAGGCGCCGGCGGTGCGGTTCATCAAGGCGCTCAGCGCCGTGGCCCCGGTGATCAATTTCGCAGGATCGGCCAACAACCTGGCCAACTAGCGCCGGTGCAGCCGCGGCGCCTTGGGGTCCTGTCGCTGGGCTTCCTGCGCCAGCCCGCGCTGCGCCGAATTCTGAGCCTTGCGGGATGGAAGGTCGCCCCGGGTCTGCGCGGCGCGGCCGCAATCGGCGTGTGGGGCCGCGGCCGGCCGGCGCAGCGCGGGCTGTGGGCCGCCGGGCGCAGCGGTCTGCCGGTGCTGAGCGTGGAGGAGCCGTTTCTGCGCGGCCTGCGGCCCGGCTCGTCGGGCACCGCACCGCTTGGCCTGCTGCTCGACGATCTCGGCATTCATTTCGA